>JAZNKQ010000042.1:0-85123 GCA_045578645.1 Lachnospiraceae bacterium | reverse complement strand
ATTATCTCTCTGATTTATCAGGGAGATTTTGGACCTTTAGCTCAGTTGGTTAGAGCAACCGGCTCATAACCGGTCGGTCCTGGGTTCGAGTCCCCGAAGGTCCACTAATCCGGTTAAAGGTAAAGCTTTCCATTTCTTTGCTGAGGAGATGCGAAAGCGGATTAATTTTCAGCATATGGCCTAGTGGCTCAGTTGGTTAGAGCGCCGCCCTGTCACGGCGGAGGTCGTCGGTTCGAGTCCGATCTGGGTCGTTCTTGTTTTGTTCGGCGGTTTGCCTGATATTACAAGTAGAATATTTTGTGGGATCTTAGCTCAGCTGGGAGAGCATCTGCCTTACAAGCAGAGGGTCATAGGTTCGAGCCCTATAGGTCCCATCGTGCCGGCGTGGCGGAACTGGCAGACGCACAGGACTTAAAATCCTGCGGGACTAATCTCCCGTACCGGTTCGATTCCGGTCGCCGGCATTATGTGCATGTAGCTCAGCTGGATAGAGCACGTGGCTACGGACCACGGTGTCGGGAGTTCGAATCTTCTCATGCACGTGAAGCTCAGATGTAGTGTCTGAGCTTTTTCATTTACAAGAAAGACTGTTTACAGAACAGTCTTTTTATATTTCAAGATCCTGTCTTTTTTCTCTTTTTATGCCTCCGGCCATATTTTCAACTCCGCTGTCAAGCAGACTGGCACGCATTACACTGTTGAGTCCGAAGCGATTTCTGATATCATCTACTGCCTTTTCGAATTTTCCCTGCCGGGTATAGTCATATGAATCAAACATGCTGAACTGGCGAGATGAATCGTTGTCTGTACAGGAGGTGTGCACTCCAAGCTGACGAATCGGTGTTTTGCCGTTCCATATCTCATCGAAAAGCTCACATACATGTATATAAAGCTCTGTTGTGACGTCGGTGGCAGATGAAAGAGTTTTCTGGTGCCGTGCAGTTGATAAAAAACAGTCCCTTACAGAAACGGCAATGACCTTTATACGTGTATTATCCTTGCGTAAGCGCGAGCCTACGGTTTCGCATAGGGAAAGAAGGATAAGCTTCGCTTCAGCTGCGTCCGTTACGTCATGCGGGATAGTGACACTGTTGCCGTATCCTTTATTGTCAATTGAGACAGCGTGGACGGGACTGGGGTCAATACCGTTGGCATATGAGAGCATAAATTCTGAAATTTTGCCGAAATGGGATTGAAGTATTGCAAGATCGGTATGTGCAAGATCATAAATCGTGCGTATGCCGAGGTCGATAAGCTTTTTTGCTGTTGAGCGCCCAATGAAAATTAGCTCGCTAACGGGAAGCGGCCACATTTTGGCGGCAATTTCATCGGGAAAGAGAGTGTGCACAAGATCCGGCTTCTTAAAATCCGATGCCATTTTTGCAAGCAGCTTTGTTGAAGAGATGCCTACATTTACGGTAAAGCCAAGCTCATTACGGATGCGGTCCTTTATTGCGTTGGCAACGGTTATCGGAGTGCCGAACAGATGGCAGGTTCCGGTCATGTCAACGAAAGCCTCATCAATGGAGTAAGGCTCGACAATATCGGAATATTCCCTAAGAATGTCCATAAAAGCATTTGAACACTGCTCATAAAGCTTGTAGCGCGGAGCAACAAGCACGAGCTCGGGGCATTTCTTAAGAGCGTCACCTATTGCCTCGGCTGTACGGACGTTGTATTTCTTTGCAGGAATTGATTTGGCAAGAATAATGCCGTGGCGTTCATTTTTATTGCCCGAAACGGCGGAAGGAATTTCGCGGAGGTCTACGGTGTCGTTGAGATATTTGAGACGGTAAACGGCTTCCCAGCTGAGAAATGCACTGTTTACATCGATGTGAAAAATAATACGTTCAGACATATGACCTCCGTTTAATGAAGCTTAGTTGATGAGCGAGGAGAAGCCGGGAATACGGGGCTTCGGTGCGGCTTTTGGAAGCTCCTTGAGACTGCTGTGCCCGTAAACCCATTTACTGCTTTCCTTATTAAAATATATTTCGCAGAAGAAGGGTTCGCGACCGTTTTCTGCAACCTCGCAAAAATAGTGAATGCGGTGAAGACCGCAAAAAATTTCGAGCTCCGATGTGATTACGCGTTTTACCTCAAGTGTGATCTCGGTGTGAGCTTCGGTCTCGAGGCGGAAATAGCGTGGGATTACCTGCCCGGCAGGATTGAATGCTGCTAGGGCATGAATCGGATAGTTACTGTACTCCTGCATGAGCGGTTGTCCTTTCAGTTTGTTGTTTTGCAATGCCGGAGTGCCGCAAGGAAGCCTGATTGATTGCGGAAGTAAACCCCGTACAAATTGATTGCGGAAGTAAATTCCGTAATTAAGTAAGCCTTGCTGCGCTTCGGAATGGATTTTAGTATAACATACGAACATATGTTTGTAAAGAATCAGAATAGAAAATCGTTAATGAAAAATATGCCACCGAATCCGGTTAACGGACGCGGTGGCTGAAATTATCTTACCAATTTTCCACGATAGGTGTGGATTCCGCCATAAAGGTTGATTACGGGGTAGCCTTCACCTGCAAGCTCACGGCTTGTTTTCAGACTTACATTGCCGCGCTCGCAGTAGAGTAATATCCTGAAATATTTATCCAACAGTTTCTTCGAATGGCGGATTTGTGAATAAGGAATGTTTATGGCACCGGGAATATGACCGCTATGGTAATCTCCGGGCTCGCGAAGGTCAATCAGAATTGTATTTCCGACGGACATAAATTTGAAAACGTCGTTGATGCTGATTGTATCAAGAGACATAAAAACACCGCCTGCCTTTATCCATAATACAGTATACGGAAAACGGCAGACGGTGTTAATTACCTTAGAACTAATTAATCACAGTTTCTGGTGTCGTTCTTTGAACTGTTCTTTGTGTCGTTCTCACTCTTATTCTTTGAAGAGTTCTTAGCTGAGTTGTTCTGCTGAGATGACTGGTTCTTTGCATTCTTGTTTGTTTTGTTTGATTCGTTATAGTCTGTCATAGTTTCCTCCATTAATCATAATGCGATGGTTGTAGCATACACGGCATTATCAGGCTGTCCCGCCGTTTGTCGCATATGTTTACAAAGCTAGTATTTACTGAATGAGAAAAAATATGCAGGCTATAATAATTTATTAATCAGCTGTGTTTTTTGGTGTATAGGTCGGAACAATTTCCTGAATCAGCTTTCTGATATTGTCAGGCTCTGTCAGGATGTTTTCATAAAGTGTATCAAGCTGTCTGAGAAAATTTTTCTCGTCAAATGATATCGGGCGGCCGATGTGGATAAGCTTATTGGCGGTTTCCTTAAGGCCTTCTTCGTCCATAAGAAGCTCTTCAAATAATTTCTCGCCCGGGCGAAGTCCCGTAAAGTTGATTTCAATATCCTGATAAGGAATATATCCGGAAAGCCTTATCAGATTTTCGGCAAGATCAAGAATTTTAACTGGTTCACCCATATCGAGTACAAAGATTTCTCCGCCCTTTGCAAAGGCACCGGCTTGAAGAACTAATGAAACCGCCTCCGAAATGGTCATAAAGTATCTGATGATTTCGGGGTGGGTGACGGTAACCGGACCGCCTTCTGCAATCTGCTTTTTAAAGAGAGGAATAACACTTCCGTTACTGCCGAGGACGTTTCCGAAACGAACTGCGACAAATTCGGTATTTGAGAGGTGGTTGTATGTCTGGATAATCATCTCGCAGATACGCTTTGTTGCCCCCATAATATTTGTCGGATTGACTGCTTTATCGGTAGAAATCAGAACGAATTTGCTAACCCCGCTTGCTGATGCGGCACGAACTGTTTTAAGGGTTCCGAAAACATTGTTTTTAACTGCCTCGTTAGGGCTTTCCTCCATGAGAGGAACATGCTTATGAGCGGCAGCATGATAAACGATGTCCGGCCTATATTCGTTGAAAATTTTTTGCATTCTGAGAGTGTTACGTACGGATGCGATAAGAACGATAAGCTCAAGCTCAGGATAATGGCGCTTCAGCTCCTGCTGAATGGCATAGGCATTGTTCTCATAAATTTCTACAATAATAAGCCTTTTTACGCCGTGCTCAGCCAGCTGTCTGCAAAGCTCACTTCCTATGGAACCGCCGCCACCGGTAACAAGAACTGTTTTTCCCATTACGTAGGAGAGGATTGAGTTTAAATCGACGGAAATCGGGTCACGCCCGAGCAAATCCTCCATTTCGATATCTCGAAGCTGGTTAAGACTTGCTGTTCCGTTTACAAGCTCGCATATACCCGGAAGAGTTTTGATTGCGCAGCCGTGACCGTTGCATATATTTATAATGTCCGAAATGTCCTTTTTGGATGCAGAGGGAATGGCAAGAATGATTTCGTTAATGTTATAGCGGGCTATATTTTCGGGAATGGTATCGCGGTTTCCGACTACCTTAATGCCGTGCATATAGCTTCCGATTTTGTTTTTAGAATCGTCAATTATGCAGCGAATGGTTTTGTGGAGGAGCTCGTTGGAAATCATTTCGCGCATTATCATATTGCCGGCTTCACCGGCACCTATTATCATTACATTGTTTCCGAGCTTTTTGCTTATGTTCTTTTTACGCTGAAGGCGAAGCGCACGGTAGCCGAAGCGAGTTGCGGTTACCAGAGCAATAAGGCAGAACATGTAAAGGAAATAGAAGCTTCTGGGAAGCGACCAGGATAGAATTAATATTCCGATAAAATTGGAAAATGCAGACAATACGCAGGAAATCACAATGTTTTCCAATTCGTTTACACTGGCAAAGATCCATATGCTGCTGTAGAGTCTGAATATATAGAACAAAATAAGGGTTATTATGATGCTGATGGGAAGGTAGTCCCACATTACCTCAAGATATTCCCCTTCGATTGAGTCTATGGTAAGATTGAAACGTAAAAGAAGTGCAAGCAGCGAGGCTGCAATGACGGAGAGAACATCCGTTATTGCCAGAAAAAGCCTTCTGATAAAAATGTTTTTAGTTTTATTGGCAGCTTTCATGAGTTCCTCCGTGATATTTATCTGTATTTTGAACAGTTTACAGCTGAATTTTGAAGTGATACAAACGATTTATAGTATAAGCGTTGGTGATATGCGTGTCAAATATTTTATCGTCTTTTTGTAAATATATGTTTATATACGTTTATGATTGTTACGGGGAAATTTTTATGCTAGAATAAAGCGTATTGTCGGAATGGAGGGAATGACAGCTATGGCAGAAAGTATTGCAACATGGTTTGCGGAGGTTCTCGGGGCGCTTCCGAGAGAATTGATTATATTTATCGTGTCAATGATACCGCTTGTTGAGCTTCGCGGAGGCTTGATTCTGGCACCTATATTTGACATAGAAATATGGAGGGCGGTATTAATTTGCCTCGCGGGAAATATCGTACCGATACCGTTTATATTATGGTTTATTACACCGATTTTTAACTGGCTTAAGAAAACAAAGCTTTTTAGGCCGCTGGTTGAAAAGCTTGAAAAGAAATCGATGGGAAAAAGTGAAAAAATTCAAAAATATGAATTTTGGGGACTTATGTTTTTTGTCGGAATTCCCCTGCCGGGAACGGGAGCATGGTCAGGAGCCCTGATTGCAGCATTGCTTAATATTAAATTTAAAAAAGCATTACCTGCGATAATTCTGGGATTACTTATGGCAACCGTAATTATGTGTCTGATAACATATTTTATACCGTGGCTGATAGGAAGTGTTGCAGCCTGAAAGCAGAAAAGTCTGTTCAGGGAAAAGTGTGGGTGTCGGATGAGGGGGTACGCTTTATCGGGAGAAGGTGCAGATGAACAAGCAGGATGCAGATAAGAGGGAAAACAGGGCAATTACACCGGAGGAGCTAAAAAGTCTGCTCGAGAAATATAAAATAGGTAAGAAGCCGCTGGCAAAGCTTCTGGGATGGGGCGAAACGACGGTTCTTGTGTATTCGGAGGCGGAAGAAATACCGCTAAATGAGTATACCTGCAAACTTTACAGGCTCTACAGAAATTCGGGGGAATATTATGAGCTTTTGAAAAAAAACGGAGGCCGTCTTACCGGAGTGGCATACAGAAAAAGTATGCAGGCTGTAAAGAATTTGATTCCCGGGAGCAGGATAATGGCATCTGCGCAATATATAATTAACCGGGCAGACGGTGATATAGAGATTTACCGCCTTGAAGCCATTCTGTTTTGTGCCCAGATGATATCGCTGGCGCTTGATGATACGGCACTTTTTGAGGATGATTATCAGCCCAACAGGAGCAATATGCCGTACAGGGCAGTTGAGGAGCAGATAGAGCGGTGCGGCTGCTTCAGGCTTGATACTGACAGGCAGGATTTATCGGAAAGAGAATGTGAGATACTCGATTTCTCGTATGAAATGTTTGAATGGTACGGTAAAAAGGCAATTATGACCTTTCTGGCTGCCGAGAGATTCAGATTATGCGGTCCGCCGGGAGAACGGCGAAGGAGAGTAGTATCAAAGGAAATGATGAAGAGATGCTACAAGGAGACCTTTGAGCAGGCAAGAGTGCATAAGCTGAAGGACGTGGATATATATATGACAAGGCGAATGAACGCCATTAAAAAGACTGTAAATAAATAGTTTTATAAGTGACCGAAGGACAAAATGCGCAAAACATGTCAGTGAAGCCATATAATGTAAATGAGGTGAGGCTTCTGATTGTGATATGTTTTGCGCATTTTGAATTACTGAATCATTTTTGTTTTGAACTGCGGAAAACGCAGAAAGATAAGGTATTACATTGTTGTTTATATTTCGGCATCGATATATTCGAGCTTGCTTACGGAGACCTCGTAGGCAACGCGCTTTTCAAATTCGGTTTCACTCAGCTTTTTCTGATATTCACGGCTCTGAATACGGCCCCAGACCTGTATTCGGCTTCCTACCTCAAAGCTGTCGGCAAAGCGTGCGTTTCTTCCCCAGCATATGCAGGGAATATAGTCGGATTTTCCGTAGGGTCTGTTTACTGCAAGAAGAATATCGGCGATTTCCCGTCCGAGCGGAGTCCTTCTGTATATAGGTGCCTTGCATATATAGCCGTCAAGGAATATGGAATTGGGTTTTTGCGAATCCTCATCTTCCCCGAGAATACGTACCTCGCGTGCGAATACCGACAGTACAAGCTTGTTTCTGCTTTCCTCGTGCCGGTTATATGATCTGAACTGCCCCTGAACTTCAATAAATTTTCCTCTGGCGTCTTCTTTTACATCAATTAATCGTTCTGAAATCATGACCGGTATGATATCGTAGGAGTCACTGAGCCGGCTAACCGAAATGTCAACCATGTAAAAGCCCTCCCCAAAAACATCATGGCTGAAAGAAAAGATGCTTACGACCTCGCCGGCGATGGTAACCTGATTGTTGTCAAAAACCTTGTCTGTCATTTTTTTGTATATCCCCTTTCTCATCTCTATGCTCTCTATCATTCATATGTATGAGCCATAGTTACATTATAGAAGTCAATTGATGCCATTACAAGAAAAATTGGTACAAATATTCTGACAATTGTCGACAAAATTCGACAATGCATTTACAATATATTCGACAATAAATTTATAAATTATTTTTCTTGCCAAATTTGCTATATGTGCTAAAATACATAAGATAATGCAGTTTTAGCATGGAGGAAAAATATGAAGCGCGAGGATGTTCGAAATATAGCAATTATTGCACATGTTGATCACGGAAAAACAACGCTGGTTGATTGTCTGCTTAAGCAAAGCGGAGTATTCCGTTCAAATCAGGTTGTTGAAGACCGCGTTATGGATTCAAATGATCTTGAGCGTGAACGCGGAATAACAATACTGTCCAAAAATACTGCCGTGAATTATAACGGAATAAAGATAAACATTATAGATACTCCGGGACATGCGGACTTTGGCGGAGAGGTAGAGCGTGTGTTAAAGATGGTTAACGGAGTAATTCTTGTTGTGGATGCCTTTGAGGGACCTATGCCTCAGACTAAGTTTGTGCTTAAGAAGGCGCTTGAAATGAATCTTCCCGTAATTGTCTGTGTAAATAAGATAGACAGACCGGAGGCAGATCCGAAGCGTGTTATTGATGAGGTTCTGGAATTGTTTATTGAGCTTGATGCAAGTGATGAGCAGCTTGACTGTCCTTTTGTATTTGCATCGGCAAAATCAGGTATTGCGATCCTGGAGCTTGATGATACACCGCAGAATATGATGCCTTTATTTGAAACAATACTGGATTATATTCCGGCACCCGAGGGTGACGAGGACAAAGGAACTCAGGTGCTTATAAGTACTATTGATTATAATGAATATGTCGGAAGAATCGGAGTCGGAAAGGTTGACAACGGTGTTATTAAGGTCAATCAGGAGGCGGTTATTGTCAATCACCATGAGCCTGATAAGTTCAGAAAGGTTAAGATAAGCAAGCTCTACGAGTTTGACGGACTTAAAAAGGTTGAGGTCAGTGAAGCGACTGTGGGCTCGATAGTAGCCATTTCGGGAATAGAGGATATTCATATAGGAGATACAATCTGTGCTACGGACAAGCCGGAGGCAATACCTTTTCAGGCGATTTCAGATCCTACACTGTCAATGAATTTTATTGTAAATGACAGTCCGCTGGCAGGAAAGGAAGGAAAATACGTAACCTCAAGGCACTTACGTGACAGGCTTTTCAGGGAGCTTAATACGGACGTAAGTCTGAGGGTTGAGGAAACTGACACGACAGAGGCCTTTAAGGTATCGGGAAGAGGCGAGCTTCATCTTTCCATACTTATTGAAACCATGCGCAGAGAGGGCTATGAATTTGCGGTCAGCAAGGCACAGGTTATCTTTAAGAGCGGAGAGAACGGTGAGAAGCTTGAGCCTATGGAAAGAGCCATTGTTGATGTGCCCGATGAGTTTACGGGTACGGTTATCGAGAAGCTGAGTAATCGTAAGGGTGAGCTTATCGGAATGTCTACCGCATCCGGCGGATATGCAAGACTTGAATTTGTAATTCCGTCAAGAGGTCTTATCGGTTATCGCGGTGAGTTTATGACAGATACAAAGGGTAATGGTATACTGAACACCTTATTTGAAGGCTACGGTCCCTATAAGGGAGACATTGCATACCGTAAGCAGGGCAGCCTGATTGCATTTGAGGGCGGAGAAAGTGTTACCTACGGTCTGTATAATGCGCAGGAAAGAGGAACACTGTTTATCGGAGCCGGCGAAAAGGTTTATGCAGGAATGGTAATCGGACAGAACGGAAAGGGCGAGGATATAGAGCTTAATGTATGCAAGAGAAAGCAGATGACCAATACCCGTTCTTCAAGTGCCGATGAGGCACTCAGGCTTACACCTCCGAGAGTTCTTAGTCTGGAGCAGGCGCTTGAGTTTATTGATAATGATGAATTGCTTGAGGTTACACCGAAGAGTCTTAGAATACGTAAGAAGATTCTTGATCCGACCTTAAGAAAAAGAGCAAACAGATAATATAAAATATAAAGGTATTTCTTTGCGGACTTGAATCTGCGGGAAATGCCTTTTTATTTTTTTGTAAAAGTATAAAAAGGGTATTGACAAACTGTTAATAGTGTATATACTGTGTATATAGGATATGAACAGTTGGAGGGAGGTGACGGACATGGACATTATTGTAAGCAATCTTGATTCCAAGCCGATTTATGAGCAGATTTACACCCAGGTAAAGCAGCTGATTCTTGCGGGGAAGCTTAAGGAGGGCGATCCGCTGCCATCCATAAGGCTTTTGGCAAAGGAGCTGAGGATAAGTGTAATAACAACGAAGAGAGCATATGAGGAGCTTGAGCGTGACGGTTTTGTAATGACCGTACAGGGAAAAGGAAGCTTTGTAGGTCACAGCAATCCGGATTTTATCAGAGAAGAGCATTTAAAGCACACGGAGGAGCTTGCGGAGAAAATCGCAGAAGAGGCGAAAACGGCAGGAATGAGTAAAAAAGAGCTTCTTGAGCTCATCGAAATGGTTTATGAGCAGAGATGAGGAATATCGAAACGGAGGTTAGTATAATGAGTGCATATTCAATTGAAGTAGAAGGCTTATGTAAGAATTATAAAGGCTTTGCCTTAAAGGATGTCAGCTTTAAGCTGGAAAAGGGAACGATTATGGGATTTATCGGTGAAAACGGTGCCGGTAAAACAACAACCATCAAGTCAATCGCAGGTGCAGTGCGAAAGGATGCGGGTGTAATAAAGCTGTTTGGCAGTGAAAGAGATGAGAATAATGTTGATTACAAAAATGATATCGGTGTTGTTTTTGACAGCTGCTATTTCCACGGGATGCTGAATGTAAAAAGCGTGGGGAAAATGCTTTCGGGTATGTACAGCAACTGGAGTAATGAAAAATACGATTATCTTATAAAGAAGCTTTCGCTTCCGGCAGATAAGAAAATAAAGGATTTTTCGAGCGGCATGCAGATGAAGCTTTCGATAGCGGCGGCATTGTCACATGCACCGAAGCTTCTGCTTCTTGATGAAGCAACAAGCGGTCTCGACCCGGTTGTGCGAAATGAGATTTTGGATTTGCTTCTTGAATATATTCAGGATGAGGAGAATTCAGTATTATTTTCATCACATATAACGAGCGACCTTGAAAGAGTGTGCGATTACATTACTTATATAAAGAACGGACGCATAGTTTTCAGTGAAGACAAGAATATGATTCAGAGTGATTTTGGAATTGTAAGATGCGGTACGGAGGAAATCGGAAAAATTCCTGCGGAAATAATCAGAGGAAAGCACCGGAACAGATTTGCATATGATGTACTTATACAGAAGCGTGAGCAGTTTGCAGCATCGGGCAGCGGACTTCTGGTTGAGAGTGCTACACTTGATGACATAATGCTGTATTACGAAAAGGAATAACTATTGCCGGTAATTACACATAAAATTTTATTATATATTGGAGGTCATATGAAAGGTATATTAATAAAGGAGTTTTTGGTAAATAAGAAGCAGCTCGGATTACTGCTTGCGATGGGAGCAATTTATCTGTTAATCGGATTTTCATCAGACAATGCGACACTTATGACGGTTTACATTATAGTTGTCGGATGTATGTCGGTGCTTTCACTGTTTTCCTTTGATGAGAGCGCAAAGTGGAACACATACGCAGCCGTACTGCCTGTTTCAAGGGCAAAGATTGTTATATGCAGGTATATATGCGCTGCACTGCTTGTTGTAATCGGCATCGTAATAATGCTGGTATATAATATTGCATTTGAAATATACAAAGGAATGTCACCGGACATTGTCGGAAATCTTATGGGGAATCTGGTGATTTTGGGAGGAATTCTTGTAATGCAGTCGATTGTTCTTCCTTTATTCTACAGGTTCGGAGCTGAACGTGCGCGACTTATTATGCTCGGAGTTTATATGCTGCCGTTTGCGGTAATGCTTATTCTGGAGTATATGGGAAAGGCGGATGAGTTCATTAATTCCTATGCTTTAACAGCTTTGCAGAGCTACGGTGGATTTATTCCTGTTGCGGGATTGGCATTGTTTATACTGTCGGGTTACATTTCGATAAAAATGTATAAAAAGCAGGAATTCTAAGTAAAAACAACAAAAACGAAATATGTCTATAGAAATTAATTTTTTTGCTTGCCAAACAACACAAAAAGTGATACAATCACAATTGAGAAAGAAATAGCGAGATTTTTTACAGCAAATGATTAAAGGAGGACATATTTATGAAATTGAGGTTGAAAGGAATTATCTTATCTATCGTATTTTTACCTCTGATTATACTGGGTGTCATCGTTGCATTCGTAACCAGTACAAGAGCTACCGCCTTAGTACAGGAAGAGCTTGAAACATCCATGAAGGCAACTGCAGCAGCATTTGCAGCAGCATATGACCATATGGAAGGTGACTACAGGGTCGGCGAAGACGGTAATATATACAAAGGTGATTTTAACATTTCAGAGGACTATGTTACAGTAGATACCATTAAAAAGTCAAGCGGTTGTGAAGCAACTTTCTTCTGGGGCGACACACGTATTATGACAACCATCGCTGATGCGTCCGGTGAGAGAATTATCGGAACCAAGACTACTGACAGTAATGTTATCAGCAAGGTTTTAAACGGCGGAGAGATGTATTTCAGTCCCAGCCTTGTGATTAACGGACAGAACTACTACGTATTATACTATCCTGTATATCAGGAGAATTCCAACGAAATAGTTGGTATGACCTTTGTCGGAATATCGGATGCACAGGTTCAGAGCGGTATTACCGGTATGATGGTTATCATGATAGTTGTTATCGTTGCCATTCTTTTAGCGGCAGCAGTTGTTGTTCTTATTATTGTTAACAAGCTTGTTAAGGCTGTTCAGGCAATGGCAGATGTTGCTGACGCAATGGCACAGGGCGATATGACTGTTTCTGTTGATGAGAAGCACATTAAGAGAAACGATGAAATCGGTGATATGTGTAAGTCTCTTGACCGTCTGAAGAATTCAATGACGGAAACTCTGCTTTCAATTACCAATCAGAGTAAGGAGCTTCTTGAGACTTCATCTTCACTTGAGAAGATGTCTGATGAGGCATCAAGAGCAATAAGCCAGGTTGAAAGTGCAGTTAACGATATTTCTACAGGTGCAACGTCACAGGCTGATGATACAACAAAGGCATCAAGCTATGTTGTTGAAATGGGAAGTCTTATCAGTGAGACCGTAAGTGATGTTGAGGTTCTGAAGGACAATTCCGAAAATATGTCAAGCTCAAGTACAGAGGCAATGGCTATACTTAATGAGCTTAAGGCTATTAACGAAAGAGCACTTAAGGCAATCGATGTTATTTACGAGCAGACTAATATTACTAATGAGTCAGCGCTTAAGATTCGTGAAGCATCAAATATTATTACATCAATTGCATCTGAGACAAACCTTCTTTCTCTTAATGCAAGTATTGAGGCAGCAAGAGCAGGAGAGCAGGGTCGCGGTTTCGCGGTTGTTGCAGATCAGATTCAGAAGCTTGCCGAGCAGTCCAATAATTCAGGACATGAGATTGAAGCTATTACAAATTCACTGATTAACGATTCTAATAAGGCTGTTGAGACTATGAAGGAAGTTAAGGAAATCATGGCTGATCAGTCTGAGAAGGTTACAATTACCGAGAATTCATTTGTTACCGTTAAGGAAGGTATTGCTGCTTCAATTACAAGCGTGGCAACCATCAGCGAGCGTTCAAGAAAGCTTGATGAAGCACGTACCGAAATCGTTGACATAATCCAGAACCTTACTGCTATTGCAGAAGAGAATGCAGCAAGCTCAGAGGAAACCTCAGCTGCTACAACAGAGGTTGCGGCTTCTGTAGACAGCGTTGCAAAGGCTGCTCTTCAGCTTGACCAGATTACCAAGGCTCTTGAAGAGGATACCAGAAGATTTAAGTTCTGATGAATTACATAATTCATGATACAGGCAAAGAACCCGGCGGAATTCGCCGGGTTCTTTTTGAAGGTCGCACAGTTGTACGTTTTTTGATTAATAATTTTCTCTTCTTACCTCAAAATAGCTTTGAGGATGTTCGCATACGGGACAAATGGCGGGAGCTTCCTTGCCCATTACAAGATGTCCGCAGTTACGGCATTCCCATATTTTTTCGTCGGCCTTTTTGAAGACCTCCTGCATTTCAACATTGTTTAGAAGAGCGCGGAATCTGTTTTCGTGTTCACGCTCGATTGCTCCTACTGCCCGGAACTGGAAAGCAAGGCGGGTGAAGCCTTCCTCTTCAGCTGTTTTTGCAAATTGCTCATACATATCGGTCCATTCATAATTTTCACCCTCCGCGGCATGAAGAAGGTTTTTTGAGTTATCATTAAGCTCACCGAGCGCCTTAAACCAGAGCTTTGCATGCTCCTTTTCGTTGTCTGCGGTCTTTTTAAATATTTCCGCTATCTGCTCATAGCCCTCCTGCTTTGCAATATCGGCAAAGTAAGTATATTTGTTTCTTGCCTGAGATTCCCCTGCAAATGCCGTGCGAAGATTTGCTTCCGTTTTTGAACCTTTTAATTCCATAGATACCTCCGTTTAATAAACCTGTCTGATGAAATGACTTTTATAGGATACGGATTTTCGGGGTTCTTTATTCTGCATAATATTCTATACGGATTATATAATATTCCGGGTAGGACTTGACAAAAAAAAACAGAGAGGGTATTATTAAGCAGATAAGAAAAATGTGAAGATGGAGAGGATTAGATAAGCGGATCCAGCAGAGAGAACGGTTCGTACAGGCTGAAAGACCGTTTTGGGAAAGTTTATTGAAGGTAGCTCCTGAACAGCACTCCTGAAAACTGACGTAGGATTTGTTGGCATATGTGTGAAGCAGATATATGCGAGAGCAAAGGATTTAACAGGAATAGGGGGTGACGGGAAGTCCCGTTACAGACGAGCAGCTTGATAGAGATGCGTAATGAGGCCGGGTGACGGTATTTCCCCGGTGAATTAAGGTGGTATCACGGGTTCCCGTCCTTATATCGGACAGGGAATTTTTTTGTTTTACAGGGAAAATATTGTTACGCTAAAGCAGAAAAGTTATTTCCCGTAAAGCAAAGACATTTATATTGAAATTCTGATAAGGTGGAGGCTAATTATGACAGATATGACAGAAAGCTATATCAAATCAACGAAAAAAGAGCTTGCAAAGAACTATAATCCTAAGGACATTGAGGAGCGTTTGTACCGGAAGTGGCTGGATAAAAAGTACTTCCACGCAGAGGTTGACCGTTCAAAGAAACCTTTTACCATTGTTATGCCGCCTCCGAATATTACGGGACAGCTGCATACCGGACATGCCCTTGACGGAACAATGCAGGATATTCTTATAAGATTTAAGAGAATGCAGGGCTATAACGCACTTTGGCAGCCCGGTACGGACCATGCATCAATTGCAACAGAGGCAAGAATTGTTGAGACTCTGAAGGCAGAGGGAACAAGTAAGGAGGAGCTCGGACGTGAAGAGTTCCTGCGCCGTGCATGGGAATGGAAAAAGGAATACGGCGGAAGAATTGTATCGCAGTTTAAGAAGCTCGGCGCTTCCTGTGATTGGGACAGAGAGCGTTTTACGATGGATGAGGGCTGTAATAAGGCTGTTACCGAGGTGTTCACCCGTTTATATGAAAAGGGCTGGATTTACAAGGGTTCAAGAATCGTAAACTGGTGTCCGGTATGTAATACATCAATTTCCGATGCCGAGGTTGAATACGAGGAGCAGGCAGGTCATTTCTGGCATATTAAGTATCCTGTAATCGGTGATGACGGAAAGCCGAGCACAACAGAGTTCCTTGAGTTCGCTACAACAAGACCCGAGACAATGCTTGGTGATACCGCTATTGCGGTTCATCCCGATGATGACAGATATAAAAAGCTTCACGGCAAAAAGGTACTGCTTCCGTTTGTAAATCGTGAGATTCCCATTGTTACCGATACCTATGTTGAGCAGGATTTCGGAACGGGAGTTGTTAAGATTACGCCGGCGCATGACCCTAATGACTTTGAGGTTGGTAAGAGACATAATCTTGAGGAAATTAATATTCTTAATGACGATGCTACCATTAATGCAAACGGCGGAAAATTCGAGGGAATGGACAGATACGAATGCCGTAAGCAGATAATAAAAGAGCTTGAGGAAATGGGACTGTTTGTACGTGCTGAGGAGCATGCGCATAATGTAGGTACCTGTTACCGCTGTCATACTACCGTAGAGCCCATGATTAAAAAGCAGTGGTTCGTTAAGATGGATGAGATGATTAAGCCTGCGGTAGAGGCTGTAAAGAGCAAGGAAATAACTCTTGTTCCCGAGCGTATGGAGAAGATATACTATAACTGGACAGACAATATTCGTGACTGGTGTATAACAAGACAGCTTTGGTGGGGACACAGAATACCTGCATATTACTGTGACGAGTGCGGTGAGATAACCGTTGCAAAGCAGGCGCCGGCTGCATGCTGCAAGTGCGGCTGCACGAAGCTTACGCAGGATCCCGATACTCTGGATACCTGGTTCAGTTCTGCATTATGGCCGTTCTCTACACTCGGCTGGCCCGAAAAAACACCTGAGCTTGATTACTTCTATCCGACAGATGTTCTTGTGACCGGTTATGATATTATATTCTTCTGGGTTATCAGAATGATTTTCTCAGGCTTTGAGCAGATGAAGGAAAGACCCTTTAAGACGGTTATGTTCCACGGTCTTGTAAGAGATTCGCTCGGCAGAAAGATGAGCAAGTCTCTGGGTAACGGAATAGATCCGCTTGAGATTATTGACCAGTACGGTGCTGATGCGCTCAGATTTACACTCATTACGGGTAACGCGCCCGGAAATGACATGCGTTTCTACTGGGAAAGAGTAGAAGCAAGCCGTAACTTTGCCAACAAGGTATGGAATGCGTCACGTTTCATAATGATGAATATGCAGCAGCTGAGTGATGCCGGCATCAGTGTTGACTTTGAAGCTCCGGTTTCCGAGATGGAAGGAAAGCTTACGGATGCGGATAAGTGGATACTTTCAAAGATAAATAAGGTTATTGCCGAGGTTACCGACAGCATGGAGAAATATGAGCTCGGTATTGCGGCACAGAAGATATATGATTTTATCTGGGAAGAGCTGTGCGACTGGTACATTGAGATGGTTAAGCCCCGCCTTTACGGAGAGGATATGGAGAGCAAGAAGGCGGCAATGTGGACCTTGAACAATGTTCTTGTTGATTCCTTAAAGCTTCTTCATCCCTATATGCCGTTCGTTACAGAGGAAATTTTCTGTACGCTTAAGGAGGAGCAGGGAACCATCGATTCAAATGAGTCAATCATGATTTCCGAGTGGCCGGTAAGCTGCGAATGTCGTTCCTTTGCGAAGGAAGAAGAGGCTGTTGAGCTTATAAAGGAGGCTGTTAAGGCAATCAGAAATGTGCGTGCGGGAATGAATGTTCCTCCGAGCAGAAAAGCAGCTGTTTATGTGGTTTCCGATAATGCAAAGGTTTGCGATATATTTGAAAACAGCAGAGTTTTCTTTGCTACACTCGGCGGAGCAAGTGAGGTAAATATTCGTGCGGATAAGTCGGGCATTGCAGATGATGCGGTATCTGCAGTTATTGCCGGAGCGACGATTTATATGCCTTTTGCAGATCTTGTTGATATTGAAAAAGAAATAGAGAGACTTACTAAAGAAAAGGAGCGCCTGACAGGTGAGCTTAAACGTGTAAACGGAATGCTTGCCAATCCGAACTTTGTTAATAAAGCGCCTGAGAGCAAGCTGAATGAGGAGAGAGCAAAGCTTGCCAAGTACACCGATATGATGGCACAGGTTGAGGAGCGTCTGGCAAATCTTACTAAGTAGATTGGAGGATTAATTATGGAGAGATTATTGTTTACTTCGGAATCTGTTACTGAGGGGCATCCCGATAAAATTTGTGATCAGATTTCAGATGCAATTCTTGACGCTCTTCTTGAGCAGGACCCCATGAGCCGCGTTGCATGCGAAACAGCCGTAACAACAGGACTTGTACTGGTAATGGGTGAGGTAACTACAAAGGGCTATGTTGATATTCAGAAGACCGTACGTGATACAATCCGTTCCATCGGATATGACAGGGCAAAGTATGGCTTCGATGCAGATACCTGTGGTGTAATTGTTGCCCTTGATGAGCAGTCAGCTGACATTGCCCTCGGAGTTGATAAGGCACTCGAGGCAAAAGAAAATAATATGACCGACGATGCAATTGAAGCAATCGGAGCGGGTGACCAGGGTATGATGTTCGGATATGCCACAAACGAGACAGAGGAGTACATGCCTTATGCCATATCGCTGGCTCACAGGCTTACAAGACAGCTGGCTAAGGTGCGTAAGGACAAGACTCTCCCTTATATCAGACCTGACGGAAAGTCTCAGGTTACGGTTGAGTACGGAACAGACGGCAAGCCGGCGCGTCTTGAAGCGGTTGTATTGTCTACCCAGCATGATCCGGATGTTACACAGGAGCAGATACACGAGGATATCAAGAAATATGTATTTGAACCCATTCTTCCGGCAGATATGATTGATTCCGATACAAAGTTCTACATTAATCCTACAGGCCGTTTTGTAATCGGCGGTCCCAATGGCGACAGCGGACTTACGGGAAGAAAGATAATTGTTGATACCTATGGCGGTTATGCACCTCACGGCGGCGGTGCATTCTCAGGAAAGGATTGCACAAAGGTTGACAGATCGGCATGCTATGCGGCCCGCTATGTGGCAAAGAATATTGTGGCAGCAGGTCTTGCGGATAAGTGCGAGATACAGCTTTCATATGCAATAGGTGTTGCACGTCCCACATCAATTATGATTGACACCTTCGGAACAGGAAAGAAAACAAATGCCGAGCTGATAAAGATTGTTGAGGATAACTTTGATCTTCGCCCGGCAGGAATAATAAAGATGCTTGATTTACGTCGTCCGATATACAGACAGACAGCAGCATACGGACATTTCGGAAGGACAGATATCGATCTTCCGTGGGAGAAGCTTGATAAGGCTGAAGAACTTAAGAAGTATTTATAAAAAGCGTGGCGTAAGGAGCCATATATGCAGAGTTTCTGCGGGCCTGTTTATGTTGGGAACGTCATAAGCAGGCTGCTTTGAAAAAACGTTCCCGGAACGGAGATAATTATGGCAGAGGATAAAAAATTAGTTGAGGCGATAACCTCGATGCAGGAGGATTTCGCGCAGTGGTATACGGATATTGTATTAAAGGCGGAGCTTATTGATTATTCAAGCGTTAAGGGCTGTATGATAATTAAGCCTGCCGGATATGCTATCTGGGAGCTGATACAGAGACAGCTTGATGATATGTTCAAGAAGACGGGTGTTGAGAATGTTTACATGCCCATGTTCATTCCGGAGAGTCTTCTTCAGAAGGAAAAGGACCATGTTGAGGGCTTTGCGCCTGAGGTTGCATGGGTAACCCACGGAGGTCTTGAGCCCCTTCAGGAGCGCATGTGCGTGCGTCCTACTTCCGAAACACTGTTTTGTGATTTTTATGCTAATCTTATTCAGTCTTACAGAGATCTGCCCAAGGTATATAATCAGTGGGGCAGTGTTGTAAGATGGGAGAAGACAACGAGACCCTTCCTTCGTTCAAGAGAGTTCTTATGGCAGGAAGGACATACAGCGCATGCTACGGAAGAGGAAGCAGAAGAGAGAACAATTCAGATGCTTAATCTTTATGCCGAATTCTGTGAAACGGTACTTGCAATGCCTGTAGTTCGCGGAAGAAAAACTGATAAGGAGAAGTTTGCAGGTGCCAACGCAACCTATACGGTTGAGGCTCTTATGCATGACGGAAAGGCACTTCAGTCGGGAACCTCACACAATTTCGGTGACGGCTTTGCAAAGGCATTCGGTATTCAGTATACTGATAAGGAGAATAAGCTTCAGTATGTACATCAGACCTCATGGGGACTGAGTACACGACTTATCGGAGCCATTATTATGGTTCACGGAGATGACAGCGGACTTAAGCTTCCTCCCAGAATTGCTCCGACACAGATTACGATTATACCGATTCAGCAGAATAAGGAGGGTGTTCTTGAAAAAGCCGAATGGCTTAAGGATACTTTATCAGAGAAGTTCAGAGTTAAGCTTGATGATACGGACAAGCGTCCCGGCTTTAAGTTCTCCGAGCAGGAAATGCGAGGCATTCCGCTTCGTATCGAAATCGGTCCCAAGGATATTGAGGCAAATCATTGTGTGGTCGTACGCAGAGACACACGTGAAAAGATAGTTGTTTCGCTTGATGAAATAGAGGTAAAGATTGCTGAAATTCTTGACAGCATTCAGAATAATATGTATGAGGCTGCAAAGCAGCATCTTGAGGAGCACACCTACGAGTCAACCGATTATGAGAATTTTAAGGAGACTATAAATAACAAGCCCGGTTTTGTTAAGGCAATGTGGTGCGGTGAGCTTGGCTGTGAGGAAAAGATAAAAGAGGATACGGGAGCAACCTCCAGATGTATGCCGTTTGCACAGCAGAAGCTTTCTGATGTATGCGTTTGCTGCGGTAAGCCCGCAAAATCAATGGTTTATTGGGGAAGAGCTTATTAATTTACTACTGTGGGGAATCTTGCTATGGAGCATGGGGCTCCGGAAAGGATTACATGAATAGTTTTGATGCGAGAAATCTTACGCTGTTAACGGACTTTTATGAGCTTACTATGATGCAGGGTTATTACAAAAGCGATAAGAACGAAAGGGTAGTTTTTGACGTTTTTTATCGTGATAACCCCTGCGGCGGCGGTTATGCCATTTGCTGCGGACTTGAGCAGGTAATACAGTATGTTAAGAATCTGCATTTTGCGGAAAGGGACATAGAATATCTGCGCAGCCTGAATGTATTTGATGAGGACTTTCTCGGATACCTGAAGGATTTCAGGTTCACGGGTGATATTTACGCAATTCCCGAGGGAAGTGTGGTATTTCCCATGGAGCCGCTTGTAAAGGTTGTTGCACCGATTATGGAAGCACAGCTGGTTGAAACAGCACTTTTAAACATTGTTAATCATCAGAGTCTTATTGCGACAAAGGCATCGCGTGTCTGCTTTGCGGCAAAGGGCGAGGCTGTTATGGAATTCGGCTTGAGGCGTGCTCAGGGACCTGATGCGGGAACTTACGGAGCACGTGCCTCGGTAATCGGAGGCTGTATCGGAACAAGTAATGTTCTTTGCGCACAGATGTTTGATGTTCCGGCTTTAGGCACTCATGCGCACAGCTGGATAATGAGCTTTGAGGATGAGCTGACTGCCTTCAGAAAGTATGCACAGATGTATCCCAATAATGTTACTCTGCTTGTAGATACCTATGATACGCTCCGTTCGGGTGTGCCTGCGGCGATAAAGGTTTTCACCGAGCTTAGGGATGCAGGGAAAATGCCTGCAAAATACGGTATCAGACTTGACAGCGGTGATCTTGCTTATCTGTCAAAGAGAGCAAGAAGAATGCTTGATGTGGCAGGCTTTCATGATGCCTCGATATGTGCCTCGAGTGATTTGGATGAGTATCTTATTAACTCTCTTAAAATTCAGGGTGCGGCAATAAATTCATGGGGTGTCGGAACGAATCTTATTACCTCAAAGGATTGTCCGGCATTCGGCGGAGTATATAAGCTTGCTGCCATAGAAAAGGACGGCAAATTTGTACCGAGAATTAAGCTTTCGGAGAATCCCGTAAAAATAACCAACCCCGGTAATAAAACCGTGTTTAGAATTTATGATAAGGAAACAGGTAAGCTGAGAGCGGATTTGATAGCAATGGCGGATGAGAAGTATTCCGCTGATGAGGATTTGATGATTTTTGACCCGATTGCAACATGGAAGAAAACGAAATTTGAAGCAGGAAGCTATACGATTAGGGAAATGCCTGTTCCTGTCTTTATTAACGGAGAGTGCGTGTATGAATCACCTTCCGTTATGGAAATAAGAGAGTATTGCGGAAAAGAGCTTGCGACACTTTGGGAGGAGACAAGACGTTTCGAGAATCCCCACGAGGTGTATGTGGATCTTTCGCAGACACTTTTTGATGTTAAGAAAGGGCTTCTTAACAGTCTGCATTCATAGCTTTTGTTTGGCGCTGTGCCGGTTTCGGCACGGCGCTTTTTTCAAAAAATATATAAAAAACTCTTAATAAAACCAGTTGCAACAAGCTTCGGAAGAGTATAATATGATATGTATCATATATTATGTATTACATAATATGATTGTATCAAATGATATGATTCTTAATAAACGTATGGTTGCTGCCGTAAAGGTGGCGGCAGATACCCGGAGGACAGATGAAAAATACACATACACTTAATATGACGTCCGGTAATCCGACAAGTCTGCTGATTCGGTTTGCCATTCCGATGTTAATAGGCAATCTTTTTCAGCAGGGATATAATTTAGCTGATTCAATCATTGTAGGTAAGTATGTCGGTTCCGATGCGCTTGCAGCCGTCGGCGCTACCGGCTCTGTTACGTTTTTGTTTTTTTCGCTCTGTAATGGTGTCAGCTCCGGCGCGGGAATAGTTACCTCACAGTTTTTCGGTGCGGGCGATACTAAGAAGGTAAAGAGTGCCATAGCAAATGCTGCATATATTATGCTGGCTGCATCTGTCGTGATGGGGATTATTTCTTATATTGTAGCCCCGGGGATGCTTGAATTTATGGATACTCCGGCGGATATTATTGAAGATGCCACGCTCTACATGCGCGTCAGCTGTATAGGCGTTCCTCTGATAGGTGTATATAACTATGCTTCATCCATGCTTCGGGCATTGGGAGATTCGAGGACTCCCCTGTATTTTCTTATTTTTGCCTGTTTTCTGAATGTCGGTATGGACCTTTTGTGTGTTAGTGTATTAAGCATGGGTGTACTGGGAGCAGCCGTTGCGACTATTATTGCGCAGTTTATAGCGGGCTTCAGCTGTTTGATATATGCGCTTAAGACAAATCCGTATTTTAAGCTGGACAAAGACAATTTTAAGGTTGACCGGATGGTGATTCAAAAATCTGTTAAGCTTGGAATTCCGCTTGCTATGCAGTGGGCCATGATAGCCATATCAACTACGGCGTTACAGCGTTTTGTTAACTCGTTCGGAACTGCCGCCGTTGCGGCAAATACAGCGGTATCCCGTATTGAGCAGCTGGTGCACCAGCCCTATGGGTCACTCGGTGCGGCACTTGCAACCTATTCGGGGCAGAATTACGGAGCGGGGAGACTGGACCGTGTAAAAGCAGGTCTCAAGCACGGTATGTTTATGTCTGCGATATTTTCACTGCTGATGCTTATTATCAATCAGACACTGGGAGAACCGATTATTTCGATTTTTGTTGATGAGTCGGATGTAATCAGTATCGGAGCTCAGGCCCTCCGTCTGACAAGCTGGTTTTACATATTTCTTGCTACCATCTATATGACCCGCGGTATTTTGAACGGTATCGGAGATGCCCTGTTCGCTTTTATTAACGGAGTTGTAGAGATGATTGCGCGCATTGTTCTTCCGATGCTGATGGTGCTGATTCCCGGAGTCGGTATGTGGGGTATTTGGTGGACTGCAGGTCTTGCATGGTTTATCAGTGCATTTTTCTGTATGCTGCGATACCTTTCGTGGCGCAGGAAGGCAAAAGCGGTCAATTAGCATTCGTGAAATGTATGGCGGATTGTGCCGGAATGGAACGAAGTATGTCGTCAAAGCGGTTATTGTGCGATATATTTTCTTTATAATACTTGATTTTTCATGTTCTAATAGTTATGATTATTTTATGCATAAAAGCGTATGGAGGAAGATGTGTTAGACTTTAATGAAGAAGTAATGAAATTTCAGCCCAGCCTTGAAGTTGATCAGGCTGAGGAAGCGATATACAGTAACGACATGACAGATTTGTCGGATATAGTGGATGCCATTTTGAGAGGAACACCTCTGAATGATGCAGGTCAGGAAGAACGGAGATTTGTATGAATTGTCCGAGATGCGGAAATCCTGTTGCCGCAAGGAAGCCAAGCTGTGATGCCTGCGGCTGTGATATGACGGTGTACAGGAAGATAATCAGAATATCGAATTCCTACTACAATAAGGGACTTGAGAAAGCAAAGGTCCGTGATTTGAGTGGTGCGGTGATTGCCCTGAAAAAGAGCCTTGAGATAAACAAGAGAAATATTGATGCAAGAAATCTTCTGGGACTTGTTTATTTTGAAATGGGTGAAGCTGTTGCCGCTCTCAGTGAGTGGGTTATAAGTAAGCATTTTCAGCCTGATGATAATGAGGCTGATTATTTTATGGAGCGGATACAGGAAAATCCGACCAAGCTTGATTCCATGAATCAGGCTATCAGAAAGTATAATATTGCGCTTGATGCGGCAAAGCAGAACAGTGATGATCTGGCAATTATCCAACTGAAGAAGGTTGTTAGCCTGCATTCGAATTTTCTGCGTGCGATTCAGCTTCTTGCGTTGCTCTACATACGGAATAATGATTACGAACGTGCACGCAAGCTGCTTAAGCGGGCATTAAAGATTGATGTTGCCAATACAACGGCACTTCGTTATATGGCAGAGATTGACAGAGTATCATCACCGGAGGAGCAGGGAGAAGCACCGTATTGGGAGCGTGAGCCTGAAGAGGGCAGAAGGTCAGAGGGTGGAATAAGAGGCATTATGCCGGTTTCAAATTATAAAGAGGACAAGCCCAATGCTATGGTTTTCGCCAATCTTCTGATAGGTGTTGTTATCGGTATTGTTGTTGTGTATTACCTGATAGTTCCGACCATAAAATCTAATATACGTGAAGAGTATAGCAGTGAGAAGGTGGACTACAGTGCGGAGCTTAGTAATAAGTCGGCGACAATAACCCAGCAGGAGAAAACGATAGCTTCGCTTGAAAAGCAGATTGAAAACCTGAAGCTTGAGATGGAAGATATTCAGACTGAGAAAATCGAGGTTCCGGTCGATAATGAAAGCTATAATGAGTTTTTTGCCGTCTGGAAGCAGTACATCGAGCTTAAGGAAGATGTTTATACGGATGATGAGCTGCAGACGCTGGCACTTAATGTCTGGGCGCTGGATTTGAGCGGGATTGAGAACGAAAATGCATTGGCTATAGTGGATTCAATTAAAGAAGAGATATACCCGCTGGCAGCAAGAATGATTTATAAATCAGGTAAGCAAAAATATGACGAGGGAGAGTATGATTCGGCTGTAGGTCTTTTGAGAGCAGCAGTTGATTTCAATCCTGAGTCGGATACCGCCATGTATTATCTTGGCAAGTCATATCAGGCGGTTGAGATGTATGAGGAGGCTGTTTATTATTACAAGCTGATGCTTGAGGTTTGTCCAAACTCGACACTCAAGCAGTATATACCGCAGAGATTACGCGAATGCGGTGTGACGGAATAATTACAAATGATGAATACATGAAATACGACAGAATTTTTCTGTCGTATTTTTTATTTTAAATAAAAATTGAAACGGAGGTAAATATGAAAGGTAAGGCAGATTTTGAACAGAGAGGAATTAATCTTATTATCAGGGTTAATACAGACCTTGATCATCACAGTGAAAAAGGAATCCGGAATGAGGCTGACCGCTGGCTTGACAGCGGATATATAAGAAATGTCATTTTTGACTTTGGCGGAACGGATTTTATGGACAGCTCGGGAATCGGCGTTCTTGCCGGAAGATACAGAAAGACCGGATATCTTGGCGGAAGACTTGCAGTTACGGGAACCAATGCAAGCATTATGAGAATATTGAAAATGTCAGGAATGATGAGGGTGATTGAAAGCTTTGACAGTGTTGAGGAGGCTTGTGAAAGCTTCAATAAGCAGAAAATGGGGAGGAAGAAGGATGCTTGAAATAATTGAGATGAAAAAAAACGAGGAGCAGAGTTATGAGAACAGCATGCAGCTGATTATTGACAGCAGATCCGATAATGAAAAGCTTGCAAGGACAGTCATTGCAGCTTTTGCGGCAACACTTGACCCGACCTTGGAGGAGCTTGCGGACATAAAAACCGCCGTATCCGAGGCAGTTACTAATGCTGTTATACACGGCTATGAGAACGGACCCGGAAAAATCGTGATAAATTGCGGAATACATAATCAGACCCTGACGGTTTGCGTAGAGGATTTCGGTGTGGGAATCGAGGATATATCCCGTGCGATGGAGGCTATGTATACATCAAAGCCGGAGCTCGAGCGTTCGGGAATGGGATTTATTTTTATGGAGGCATTTATGGACAGTGTTGATGTGATTTCGGCAAAGGGAGAGGGAACTCTTGTCAGGATGACGAAGAAGATAGGAATTAATTAGTATGGACGGAACCGTAGATACAATTGAGCTGATAAGGCTTTCACAACAGGGGGATAAAGCGGCGAGAGACAGGCTTGTAACGGATAATGTAGGACTGGTATGGAGTATAGTAAGAAGGTTTCTTGGGAGAGGTCATGAGGCAGACGATTTATTTCAGATCGGAAGCATAGGGCTGATAAAGGCTATTGATAAGTTTGATCTGCAATATGAGGTCAGATTTTCAACCTATGCCGTTCCGATGATTGCAGGGGAAATAAAGCGGTTTCTGAGAGACGACGGGATAATAAAGGTAAGCCGTTCCCTTAAGGAGACGGCATCGCGGATAAGAATGTACAGGGAAGAGCTCGAAGGAAGGTTAGGACGGGAGCCGACCATAGAGGAAATATGTGAAGGACTTAATATTGATAAGGAAGAGGCGGTAATGGCACTGGAGGCCGGAGCGGAAGTGGAATCCCTGTACAAAACAATTTTTCAGAGTGACGGTAATGCAATTTATCTGATGGATAAGGTTGAACAGGATAAGGACAGTAATGAGGAGCTTCTGACGCATATGGCACTTCAGGAGGTCGTGGCAGGACTTGATGACAGAGACAGGGAGCTGATAATACTGCGATATTTCAGGGACAAAACGCAAACAGAGATAGCACGGGATATGGGAATTAGTCAGGTGCAGGTGAGCCGTCTGGAAAAGAAAATTTTAAAAAAGATGAGAGAGCATTTTATCAACTAAGTTGTTACGCTTACAGATTGGGAATAGCGCGGAAAAAAATGCGCATAATAATACCGATTTATAAACTACAGTGAGAAGTAACAAGGAGAATGCGCGTGAAAAAATACATTATTTCAGGAATACTGATGCTGGTTATTATTGCGGTTGTAATTATTTTTGTTGCCATAGGCAGCGGTAAAGAGATATATGAGGGAGTACTGATCTGATATGGATGAGACAATATATCTTAAGGCGGATAAGGTGGCAAAGGTAAGTGACAAAAAGGTTTTTATGCGGGATATTGTCAAGCTGTACGGAGCGGATAAAAAGAGTGTCAGAGAATTGAATAGCATGACTGTAATGAATATAAAAAGTCAAAAGAAATGTAAGCTGTGTATATCTGTTCTGAAAATCATTGAGCTGATTCACCGGAATAACCCCGAGCTGGCAGTTCAGAATATCGGAGAGTCAGATTTTATTGTAGAATATACGCCGGCGGGTAAAAGTAAAAAGCTGTTTGAAATGGTAAAGGCGGTTCTGGTTTGTGTGACGATATTTATCGGGGCGGCATTTACTATTATGACATTTAATGAAGATGTCAGTGTGAGGGATATTTTTTCGATGCTGTACGAAATGGTCGGAGCAGGCACAGGGGAAAACGGGTGGCTGGAGATTGGATATTCAATCGGTCTGGCACTCGGAATATGTATTTTCTTCAATCATTTTGCAAGAATAAAGATGGACAGCGATCCGACCCCGCTGCAGGTCCAGCTGCGGCTATATGAGGAAAATACTGCAAAAGCTATTATAAAAAATGCCGAAAGAGAAGGAAAAATTGAAGAGGCGGAATAGGCTGAAACTCAGTTTTTATCGCAATCTGAAGCACTGTGCACAAAAAAATAACGAAACTTTACGATAAAATTTATTAAAATAACGAAAAAAGTACTTGCATAACGAAAAAAAACGTGCTAATATAAGCGCATGGCTTGGAAACGTTACCGATAACGTTACCGGAATGTTTCCGCCAAAATAATTATACTTTTTATAAGGAGAGAGGACATGAAAAAAATAGTTGCGCTTATTTTATGTATGGCAATGGTAATCGGTGTCATGACAGCGTGTGGCTCAAAGGATGAGGCAGGTAAGATTTACTACCTTAACTTTAAGCCTGAGGTAGCAGAGATTTGGGAGGAAATCGCTGAAAAGTATACTGAGGAAACAGGTGTTCAGATGACAGTTGTTACCGCAGCAGGCGGTACCTACGAGGCAACTCTTAAGTCAGAGGTTGCTAAGACAGATGCACCTACAATTTTCCAGATTAACGGACCTGTAGGTTACTCAAACTGGAAGGATTATTGTGCAGATCTTTCAGATACAAAGCTTTATGAGTGGCTTCTTGATAAGAGCCTTGCAGTAACAAGCGGTGACGGCGTTTATGGTATTCCTTTCGCAGTTGAGGGATACGGAATCATTTACAACAACGCAATCATGAACAAGTACTTCGCACTTGACGGTGCTGTAGCTAAGAGCATGAGCGAAATCAATAACTTTGCTACATTAAAGGCAGTTGTTGAGGATATGACAGCTAAGAAGGATCAGCTCGGAATCGCAGGTGTATTTGCATCAACATCTTTCGCAGCAGGTGAGGATTGGAGATGGCAGACTCATCTTGCAAACCTTCCCGTATACTACGAGTATCAGGCTGACAAGGTTACAGATAAGGATAACTTAGCATTCAGCTTCTCAAACAACTTCAAGAACATTTTTGATCTCTATATCAATAACTCATGCACAGAGCCTTCATTACTTTCTACCAAGACTGTTAATGACTCTATGGCAGAGTTTGCTCTCGGACAGGTAGCAATGGTACAGAACGGAAACTGGGCTTGGGGCCAGATTTCAGGTGTTGAAGGTAATGTTGTTGCAGAGTCAGATATCAAGTTTATGCCTATCTACACCGGCGTTGAAGGTGAAGAGAAGCAGGGCTTATGTACAGGTACCGAGAACTTTATCTGTGTAAACAGCAAGGCTTCAGAGGCTGACCAGAAGGCTTCAATTGCTTTCCTTGAGTGGCTTTACAATTCAGCAACAGGTAAGGATTATGTTGTTAACAAGTTAGGCTTCATCACACCTTTCAGCACATTTGCTGATAACGAGAAGCCTACCGATCCTCTTGCGAAGGAAGTTATTAAGTACATGGAGGATAAGAGCTTAACATCAGTTTCATGGAACTTCACAACCTTCCCCAGCCAGATATTTAAGGATAACTTCGGTGCATCACTTCTTTCATACTGCCAGGGACAGAAGGACTGGTCAGCAGTAGTTAGTGATATGTCAGCTGATTGGGCAAGCGAGAAGGCACTTAATAAGTAATCAACCAAATTACAGCACTAAATAATGTGAATTTCATTATTACATTTTTGTTTACGGAATTGGGGTAAAACTCAATTCCGTAAATATTAGAAAGGGTTAATGATATGCAGAAGGCACTAAAAAGATATTTTCCGATATTCTTATTACCGACGCTGGTAGCGTTTACGATAGCGTTTATTATTCCGTTTGTACTGGGAATTTATCTTTCCTTTACCAAATTTACAACTGTTATTGATGCAAAGTGGGTTGGAGCGGAAAACTATATCAGCGCCTTCTCTGACACCGATTTCCTTTATTCATTGGGATTTACCGCACTGTTTGCGGTAGTATCAATAATAACAATTAATGTTTTGGGATTCCTGATTGCTCTGGCTTTAACAAAGTCGGTTCCGGGAACAAACTTATTCAGAACAGTATTTTTTATGCCGAACTTAATCGGCGGTATCGTACTCGGCTACATCTGGCAGATTATTCTGAACGGTGTTCTTATGGAGTACGGGCTTACCTTGGCATATTCGGCAAAGTACGGCTTCTGGGGAATGATTATTCTGATGAACTGGCAGCAGATAGGTTACATGATGATAATTTATATCGCAGCTATCCAGAACGTTCCTACAGAGCTTATTGAGGCAGCACGTATTGACGGCGCAAGACCGACGCAGATTTTACGTAAAATAACGATACCCATGGTTATGCCGGCATTCACAATATGCTTATTCCTTACATTGACTAATTCGTTCAAGCTGTTTGACCAGAACCTTGCACTTACTGCGGGTGCACCTAACAGAGAGACTGAAATGCTTGCACTTAATATATATAATACTTTCTACGGCAGAGTCGGCTGGGAAGGTGCGGGACAGGCTAAGGCAGTTGTATTCTTCCTGCTTGTCGCTCTTATTTCACTGATTCAGCTTTTCTTAACCAGAAGGAAGGAGGTAGAAGCATAATGGCAAAGAATGTTGACAGCTTTGGTGAAGGCAGAGGCTTAAGTACCGGGGCCAAAATAATACTTGTGGCAATAATGCTCGTGCTTGTTGCGTTCTTCCTGTTTCCTATATTCATTATTTTGATAAACTCCTTTAAGGGACGACTTTATATCAGTGCTACTCCCTTTGAGTTCCCTACCGCAGAGACCTTTGCGGGACTTACAAATTATCTGAGTGGCGTTGTGAAAATCGGATTTTTCCAGGCGTTCGGATATACAACCTGGATAACGGTTGCGTCAGTTATTGTAATTGTTGTATTTACTTCAATGACGGCATGGTTTATCATAAGAGTCAAGGGTCGTTTTACAAGTGCTTTGTACTATTTGTTTGTTTTCGCGATGGTTGTTCCTTTCCAGATGGTTATGTTTACTCTCTCGAAGACAGCCAATGTATTAAGGCTTGACAGCCCTGTCGGAATTATTATTATTTATCTTGGCTTCGGAGCCGGTATGTCCGTGTTCATGTTTAGCGGATTTGTTAAGTCAATTCCGATTGCACTTGAAGAGTCGGCTATGCTTGACGGCTGTAGTCCGCTTCAGACTTACTTCAGGGTGGTATTCCCGATTCTTAAGCCTATGACTGTTACCGTTGCCATTCTGAATGCAATGTGGATATGGAATGATTACCTGCTTCCGTATCTGATTCTCGGAACAAAGTATAAAACAATTCCGATTGCGGTTCAGTATTTGCGCGGAGGATATGGTTCTATTGATATGGGAGCAATGATGGCGATGCTCGTTCTGTCTATTCTTCCGATAATAGTATTCTATATTTGCTGTCAGAAATATATAATCAAGGGAGTTGTAGCCGGTGCTGTAAAGGGCTGATTTAGACTCCTGCATTGGAGGAAGAGTAATGGAATCTATTACTATTAAGGACGTAGCCAGAATTTGCGGAGTTGGTGTCAGTACGGTTTCCAGAGCGATAAATAACCATCCGGACATTAACAGCGAAACAAAAGAGAAGATTCTCCGGGTAATTAACGAAAATAACTATATTCCGAATAATAGCGCGAGGAATTTGAAGCGTACGGAGGCAGACACAATCGCAATTATCATAAAGGGTATCAATAACCCCTTCTTTCAGGGAATGATAAGTATATTTGAGCAGGAAACGACAAAGAGAAATTTTTCCTTTATAATGCAGAGTGTTGATGAGCACAGCAACGAAATAGAAATTGCAATGCAGCTTGAGAAGGAAAAAAGACTTAAGGGCTTGATTTTCCTTGGCGGAATGACCTGCTGCAGCGAAGCCGATATGAGACAGTTCCGTGTACCTGCGGTATTGTGCTCGGTGAATATGCTTGAGGACGTGGCGCGTGAATTATATTCTTCTGTTTCCATAGATGATATTAATGAGAGCTATAAGCTCGTGGATTATTTGTGCAGCCTCGGTCATAAGAGAATTGCCATGATTAATGCCAGAGGAAGCGGAATAGGAAAGAACCGCTATCTCGGTTACAGGAAGGCTCTTGAGAAGAACGGAATCGAGTTCGATCCGGCGCTGATACGTTACATGAAGGATGACATTACGGAATTTACTATGGCTAACGGATATGCCGTGGCAAAGGAGCTAATTGAATCGGGTACCGAATTTACGGCATTGTTTTCGATATCTGATACAATAGCCTTCGGGGCAAGCAAGGCTATTACCGATAAGGGCTTCAGAATCCCTGAGGATTATTCGGTAGTGGGCTTCGACGGTATTGAAATGGCGGCATATTATAATCCGTCGCTCACAACAATGCGTCAGCCGCTTGAAAAGATGGCGAGGGAGTCAACAAAGCAGCTGTTTAATTTGATAGAGGGCTGCGGGCAGCATCGGCATCTGATATACGAAGCGGAGCTGATTGAGGGAAATTCCGTAAAAAAGATATCTGAGCAATAGTGTGAAAAATCATATATTATGATTTTTCGCAACTAACTATCGGTTAGTTTGGCTATTTTGTTTCTGAGCGAAACCAAATAGACATTGCGATATTCCTCGCGACAAGTCGCTCAGAAATGGGGATAAAAATAAAAGTATATACACAAAATCGCTGAAGTCTGACGACCTCAGCGATTTTATTTAGGTGAAATATTTGTTTACTTAAATCTGAATATTCGTGTGGCTTATTAATTACCTTCGGTAAGCTTTTTATTTTCCTCGTCCCAAAGAATAGCCTGATTCTTTCCGTTGTGCTTAGCAAAGTAGAGTGCCTTATCAGCATTTTCAATAAGATCAATTCTCTCCATTCCCGGCTTCCAGATTGATATACCGAGACTTATCGTAACTGAAACCTGAACAATCTTATCGGCTTCGCTGAACGGGATTGTTGTATTCTCGACCATGGTGCGGATATTTTCGGCAATTTTTATTGCAAAATCAGCGTCGTCCGAATCAAGAAGAATAAGGAATTCTTCTCCGCCGTAACGACACGGAGCACCGCTGTCGCCGACAACCTTTTTCATGATACTTGCCACCTGCTTCAATACCTTATCACCGAAAGGATGACCGTAGGTATCGTTACATTTCTTAAAGAAGTCGATATCAATCATGATGGCAGAAAGCTTAATATTATCATGACTTGAGGTTTTGTCAATAATCAGGTTGTCAAGATAGGAGCGGCCGTAGATACCGGTGAGGGCATCAGTGATAGCTCTGTGGTACAGACGGGCATTTTCAATCGGAGCGCCGGCCTGATTAGCGATAAAGCCCATGGTTTCAATATATTCACTACTGAAAATATTACGCGTAAGACGACTGTCCAGATAGATTACACCGAAGAGCTTACCGCGTACAAACATTGGCATAGCCATAACGGATTTGATGCCGTAGCGAACCATTATTGTGTAGTGTCTTCGGTATTCATCAGACTGAACGTCATTTATTACTATCGGCTGCTTTGTTTTTTCAACTTCTTCAAGCATCCAGTCATAGGTATTGCAGTCAAAATTGTTCAGATTAAATAATGACGCTATATACAGATGCTTTTCGCCGACCTCAGGGTACAGGAAAAGAATACCGCGCTCTGCACCGACCAGTTCAACAGCGTCCTGAAGTACCTTGTGCTGAAGCTCTTCAAGCTCAAGTGTAGAGGTGAGTCGCTCTCCCAGACGGAGGAGTGTATTGATTTTCCTGTCAATGTTCATACGATTACGTCTGTCTGCAACATTGGCAAGAAGCGTGTTATCGCTGAAATCATCCTTATATTTTGTTGAAATAAGATTCTCGGTTTCCTTTAACAGAACAAGCGAGGATATGGATGAAAAAGTCATATAGGCTTCAAATATATGATAACGTGCGGCTTCTGTCTTATGCTTGTCAAGCAGATAAAGACCGTATTCGTAATGAAGCTTTGCCGTTTCGTATTTGTTTTCGCCTGCTATGGCAATTTCAAGACCCCGTTTAAAGGCTACTTCTGCACGACCGAATTTCTCAATGGTAATGTTACACTGTGCAAGCGCGATGTATGCGGAAAGCAGCTGATTGGGAAGTCCCTTTGTTTCCTTTATGCACTTGTCCGTAAGCTCGCATATCTCAATTTCCTTGGAGGAAATTTCATTTTTAGTCATGCCCGAGCGGTTAGTCTTAAGTATATTAATATGACAGATTGCAAGATATGCATACAATGAGGAGGTAAGCTCCTTAATGAAGCGGTTCTTCTCATAAAGCTCCTTTGCAATGTCAAGATACTGTCTGGCTTTTTCGTATTTTCCTGTTTCACAGAGAAGTATTCCGTAATTGAGGTTGAACACAGTAAGCGCAAAGGGTGAATCCAAATCCGTAAATAAAGGCAAGGAACGCTTTGCAGCTTCCATTGCATTAGGATATGAACCCATGCAGGTGTAGCATCTGATAAGTGTCGCATATGCAAGGCAGAGACCGTGCATATCGTGAAGCTTTGACAATCTTTCGATATTGGGAAGAAGAACCTTCTGACAGTTCTCAAACTCGCCTGCCAGGCAATAGGAAATTGCCAGGAAATTAGTAAGATTGTTAAGCTCCCATATATCACCGATTTTACGGAAGGATTCCGAGGCCTCAACAAGATACTTTATGCTCTGCTTATATTCGCTCCGGCACATGTAAATAATTCCGAAGAAGAACAGGCTTCTGGCGATTCCGTAATCATCCTTTAAGGAACGACGGATACCGAGAGCGAGAAGCTGCATGTTTTCGGCGGACTTCCTTTCGGAACGCATGGTGTGGTAAATTGAGAGTCCGGATGCGGCAGCAGCAAGCTCCTTTGAGGGACCGAGCTCAGAATTTGCATAGGCATACATGCTGAGTACGGTATATCTGAATTTTGCCTGGTCTGTGTATGCATAAACCCACCCGAGAATCTCAAAGATACTAAGTATTGCTTTAAGATTATCCTTGTTATGCTTTGCCTTGGGGGTAATGTCGGTTCCGGCCTTTTTTACGGAAAGCATTCTGTATACCCTGGCAATGGCAGTCTGTACAGAAAGCATGGTTGACGTACGCGGGAAATGCTCTCCAAGCTGCTCAAGAGCGGAGAGAAGCGTACGTTCACATTCCTTAAAGCGACTCTGTCTGAAATAGCCGAGACCGATATATTTGAGTAATTGTGCTTTTTCAAGAGGGTCTGTCATTATAGGAAGAAGTTCGTTTGCGTAGGAAATTGCAACCGTATAATGACCGACGGTAATATTGAGCTCCGTAAGGGCATGCTTGGCGTCAATCCACTCTGCAGAGTTACGCTTGCCCTCGATTTCGATAAGCTCAACTGCCTTTGAATAATAAGTGATGGCCTCCTCAAGTGCATTTGCATTCTTGGCGGAATCTGCCGCTTTAAGAATGTATTTCCTGAGGTTGGTATTGTCATTTGCCTGAGTAAAGTGGTAAATGAGACGATAAATCTCCTTGTCGGGATTTACGTTTTTAGTCTCAATTGCCTTCGCTATATGATAATGAAGCTCTGCCTTGCGTTCCGGTGAAAGTCCGGCAAGGAAAGCATTATGTATCTGGACATGTGCAAAGGACATAAGGTCACGGGTTGAGCTGTGATAAATAAACTGCATCGAAACAGCCTGACTAAGCCATTCGTTTACATCCTCCTGTGTAAGATCCGTTACATAAAGAAGAAGACTCATTGAAAACTCTGCACCGATGACTGCCGCAACACGGAAGAATGATATTGCGTCCTCGGGTAACTGGGACATTCTTCTGAGAATTATCTGTGTAAGGTCCTGCTCGGTATTTATAGAGCGCAGACGATCCCAGTTCTGGTCAAGGGAATCCGAATAAACAGTTATTATGCCGTCCTCCAGCATTGAGCGGAGAAGGTTAACCGTAAAATACGGGTTACCGTCGGTTTTTTCAACCATATATGCAGAGAGTGTGCGGCATTTTTCCTTCGGAAGTGATAATAAATCCGAAAGATACTCACACATGCGCGACTCCGAAAGAGGTTTGAGACTGATTTCGTCAAAAACAGAGTGATTCTTCAATTCAGAGAGGAAGGAGTCGAGAGATGTTGTTTCTTCAAGCTCCTCGTCACGGTAAGAGCATATTACAAATACTTTATGATTACTTACGGAATCAGCAATTTCATTAAGCAGTGAAAGACTTGCGGAATCCGCATAGTGTAAATCTTCAAATGAAAGAACAAAGGGTGTGTTTTCATATAATGACATAAGGAAGGAGGCCAGCATCATAATAGAACGCTGCTGCTCCTTAAAGCCCTCAAGAGTAGGGAGAGCAAAGGAAGCCGGAAGCACCTTTTTCATGTCGGGATTAATACGGAACACAATATCGGTAAGACCGCTTAGCGTACGTGCGAGGCGGTTGCGTTCGGTAATCTGATATTTTTTATCATATGTCTGATAAATCTCCATATAGTGGTTAAGGATATCCTGAATACCACAGAAGGGAGTCATGCTGTTATGCGAAAGAAAGCGGGTTCTGAAGAAAGGAATATTGTTTTCCTCAAGCTCGCTGTACAGATTTTCAAATAAGTCGCTTTTTCCGCAACCGAGACTTCCGCGAACTATACAGAAGCTTCCGCGTGCAGAAAGTGCCTTGGAATAAAGAGAGCGGATGCTGCTAAGCTCCGGTTTACGGCTGAGCCGGCGTGAACGCTCGTCAAGGTTCTGCAGAAGATTGTCTCCTGTTGAGGGGAGATTAGCCATGCTGCAGAATTTATAGCGGTCAATATCACTTATAAGCTCATTAGCTGTCTGATAACGTAAATCAGGGTCCTTGTTGATGAGCTTCATTACGATATTCGAAATGTCAGCCGGAATATCAGGATTGATAAGCTCCGGTGACTGGGGTGTAACGGCAACATGCTGATACACCATATTGTCGATGGTGTCGGCATGGAAGGGCAGTGCTCCGGTAAGCATCTGGTACATAAGTATACCAAGTGAATAAAGGTCACTGCACTGACTTACCTTTCGGTCAAGAAGACCTGCGGATTCGGGTGCCATATAGCCAAAGTTGGCATCAACATTCTTACTCGCACAGCTGAGGTAGTCAATAATATAGGACATACCAAAGTCGAATATTTTGACTGAGTAGGAATCGCCCTTTGATATAAGGCATATATTGTTTGCTTTAAGATTACGATGAAGAATTCCCTTATCATGAGCATATTTTACCGCTGAAGCAAGCTGGGTAATCAAATCGAGAGCGGTATTAACATCGAAGGGAATGCCGACCTTCAGATGCTGGCTGAGGAGTACGGACTCAAAGTATTCCGTAATCAGACAGAAACTGCCGGGAGTATCTTCATATGAGTAAAGCTTTACGATATTAGGGTGGTCGAAGGAGCTGATTGTCTTGGCTTCTCCGGCAAAGCATATTTTGTCAATTTCATAGCGGGTAACAACCGCAGGATTAATAAGCTTTATCATAACCTTCATTCCGGTAGTGGTATCTTCTCCGAGATACGCAGTAAGAACGGAATTAGTATAAAGCATTTCCAGAGCTCTGTATTTGTTGTTGTATAGAACGTTTTCCATTTCAGTCGACTCTCCCGTTATTTTACATACAGCTATAACAATAATAACGTATTTTGTTACAAATATCAACAAATTACTAAAAAAATATATGAAATTATATCCGCAAAAAGTAAAAAGTCAAAGTTCTCTCTCACGGATTCTTATGCTGTGAATTGATTTACATATTTTGAATGATGTGTTATGATAATAAAGGTCGCGAAAAGCAAATAGCTATTGCGATATTCCTCGCGACAAGCAAATAGCTATTGCGATATTCCTCGCGTCAAGTCGCTCGGAAGGGAGGATAATTATGGGAAAGAGAGCCTGGAAAGCAGGAAATATGTTATATCCGTTGCCGGTTGTTATGGTAAGCTGTGCACGCGAGAATGAAAAGCCTAATATTATTACTGTTGCATGGGCAGGAACTGTTTGCAGTTCGCCTGCAATGCTGAGTGTTTCGATACGAAAAGAGAGGTATTCACATGAGATAATAAAGAGTACCGGTGAATTTGCGGTTAATCTTGTAACGGAGGAGCTGGTCAGGGCTACTGATTTTTGTGGCGTTAAGTCAGGAAGAGATACGGACAAATTTAAAGAGTGCGGACTTACTCCGTATTCCTCTCAGATAATAAAATGCCCGGGAATCAATGAGAGCCCAGTAATACTTGAATGCAGGGTGACGAATATTCTGGAGCTCGGAACACATGATATGTTTCTTGCGGAGATTGTCGGCGTCAGCGTTGACGAGGCATATATTGATGACAATGATAAATTTAATCTGAATTCTTCGGGGCTGGTGACCTACTCGCACGGTGAGTATTTTAAGCTTGGCGAAAATTGCGGAAGCTTTGGATTTTCGGTTAGAAAAAAGAAAAAATAATAGCTTGACTTTTAGAGATTTCCGTAGCATAATACTAATGTTTGATTAGCGAGTTATTACGCTTTCATATCGAGGTGTGGCTCAGTTTGGTAGAGCGCTACGTTCGGGACGTAGAGGCCGCAAGTTCGAATCTTGTCACCTCGATTTTTTCATGCCTAATTCTACCTTTTTTCTACCCATTTCCGTTTATTTCCGGAATAATCCATGAAATGCTCTCCATAAACCTTATTTAATTGTCGAGTTACTGGTCGGTATAATCCTTAAGCGGAATGATACCGTTCATTTTGTCCGAGATCTCTCTCTTAGCTTCTTTGTCCTTAACCTTGGCGTAAATCCTCAAGGTCGTATCGATATCCTTGTGTCCTACCCACTTCTGAATGCTTTTAACATCCATACACTGATGTACCAATATGGATACGCAAGAACTTCTCAGACCATGAAATGTGATGTTCTGAGGAAGCTCCGGTATCTTCTTTATCAGCTTGGCAAATAATTTTGTGGGATAATCCGGATAATAAGGCTTTCCGTCAACGTGCTTGAAAATGTATTCGTTCTCTTCATAACAGTTTCCGAAAAGCTTTCTGTTGGCATCCTCTTTTTCTTTGAGCAGGCTGAACATTTCTATCTGTTCATCTGTTAACGGATACTCCCTGGCGCTTGAAGCTGTTTTGGTCGTATTGGTACGATTGACAATCAGTCCTTTTGTGACGGTGTGATTGATGATCATAGTCTTGTCCCTGAAGTCGATGGCTGACCACCTGAGACCGAGAATTTCTTCCCTTCTTAAGCAAAAAAACAAAGTCAGATAAAACAGCTCGTATAGCTCATGATCTCTGACCTTACTCAAGAACAGCTGCGCTTGACTGCTTCATAAGGTGTTGGATCTTTTATTCCGCACATATCCCTGAGATCCAACATCTCTTCCTTTAGTTTGCGATTTGCTCTCTTGCAGCATTGTTTTGTGCTTTATATTGTCTCAAAAGTGTGTTAATATGTCTGTATCATAGGTGAATAAACCCAGGAGGATTCCACATGATAATGGTAAATAACCCGTTCGGGCAGGACCCGATGGATTTTAATGAAGAAACTGCTGCTGATAGGATTGGAGCAAGGATTCGCAATACTTGTTGACTTCTGCACTGAGCCAAAGAGCAGACAGGAAATGATGGACTTTATGGGTCTTTCGAACAGAGATCATTTTTCGAAACACTATATTAAGCCGTTGATTATAGCAAATAGATTGGCAATGACAGATCCTAATAAACCCAAAAGCCCAAATCAAAAGTACGTTAAAGTATAACAAACATGTACAGTCACCATGCATGAAGTAGTGAAAGAAAGGGATAAAACTTAACCAAGTTACGACGAATTATGAACGACCTACCTAATGCTGAAGAAGTATATCTTCGCTATATAACCGAATATAACGACAGCGACCTTAAGCAGCTTCTTACAGCATACAGAGACGGTCTGTATCTCTTTCTTCTGGGGCTTGTTAAGAACAAGGAAGATGCCGAGGAACTTATGATGGACACCTTTGCAAAGCTTGCCGTAGACAGACCTTCCTTTGATCCGGTGCGTGCGGGGAGTTTCAAGAGCTGGCTATATGCCATAGCAAGGAATAATGCCCTGATGCATATCCGAAAGCATAAGATGGAAGCCGTACCTACCTGTGAAGAAACTGCCGTAAGCACTGACACGCCGGAATCCACACTCATAAGGGACGAAAGAGACCGGATGCTATACAAGGCGTTATCGTCCCTTAAGCCTGAGTATCGCAGAGCACTGACTCTTTTGTATCTGGAAGACTTCAGCCACGATGAGATAGCTCTTGCTATGGGTGTTAAGAAAAAACAGATCTATAACTTCTTAGAGCGAGGGAAAACAGCTCTTAAGAGGAAACTTAAAGAAATGGGAATAGAGGACTTATGAACCCCACGACATATACTGTATCAATATTCATATCGGGATTGCAGATCGTCATGCTTGCGCTTCTTCTGGCACTCAGCATAAGGATGATCGATAAAGGCGGCAGAAGCCTTGCGGCGGTTCATCTGTCGTTTTGGCTGGCTCTGTGGCTTATGGGAGACCTGTATTGGATCGTCTATGATCTGATGCGACCGGAAAGCAGAATGCCCTTTGCGGCAAATGAGATCGGAGAAGCTGCGATATTTCTGATGATGGCTGCTATCATCAATTCTGTCATGACCGTGGGTACGCATCCACCTGTGGCATACACGATAGGCGCTGTACTGTTCGGTATCGGCAATACAGCACTTTGGATCGCCTGGTCAGGTGAATGGATACAGGATATCTTTATAGGAACGGTATTCACGTGGCTTCTGTACAGTATTGTTCGATCTCTTGTGAGCCTGCGGATACTTTCAGGATGGCAATGGACACTCCTATGCATGCTCTGTATCGGACTGATAGCAGGTCAGAGTTTTCTGTTTTTCGTGGGAAACATAGCAGGAACCGCCATCGAGACAGGCGTATATGTCATTCTCTTAACCGGAATCATTTTCTTTGTTTACAGACTAATACAGTCATATAAGAAAAAGGATGAGCCCGGGGTACTGCTTACTGTAGCATTTGCACTGATCGCATGGGTAGTACTTGGCAAATATATGAGTGAAGGAATCGTATATAATGTATTCCTGCTTCTTGAGACGCTTATCCTTCCCGTGTGCTTCTTATCTGTCAGAAAGGCGGTGACAGGAAGATGATCTATTCGGAAAACATACTCATATGTATGGCACTGCCTCTGCTTTTAACGGTCTTTTTTGTGAAAGGCGGAACCAGACGGTTCGTGTTAAGCTTCATACTCGGTATGGTCACATGTCTTTTGGGTGCCTATGTCAGTGGTTTTATTGATGCATCTTGGGAATATGGAACAATGGACACGGCAATCTTCATATCTCCCGTCGTGGAGGAAGCGATGAAGTTTCTCCCTCTGCTCTTTTATTTTCTGATGTTCGAACCGGGGGATGAAGAGTTCTTCCATATGGCTGTGGGACTCGGAGCCGGATTCGCATCCTTTGAAAATGTCTGCACCATGGTATCATCCGGAGCAGAGAGCTTAAACCTGATCCTTGTAAGAGGACTTGCGGTAGGCGTGATGCATATCGTCAGTGTATCTGCCCTTGCCCTTGGGCTGGTTCTTGCCAGACACTTTAGAATCACCGGAATATCCAGTATCCTCGGTGCGCTGTCGGTGAGCATGCTGTATCACGGCATATATAATCTGCTGGTATCGGAAAGCGGGATTTTCAGGATTATAGGTTTTGCGCTTCCTGTCATCACGGCACTTCTTTTCTATATCTACATCTACAGGCGGCTTCGGATACGTTAAAGCAGAACATAAACTGTATAATACTTCTGACCATCCTTTTTGAGGGTGGTTTTTGTGTTTTACGGATTCTTTTTATACCTTTCAAAAAAATTCTTTTGAGAAATTTTCAAAACAGGTGAGTAAAATCGAAAAAATCTGCATTATATATAGTAGAGGGACAAAATTAAACTTAACAAAACTAACCCTGAGACAGGTGGAGAATAATGAGAAGCGTTGAAGAACAGATGAAAGAAATCAACCGGCGCAGGACTATTTATACAGAACAGAAGAAGATTCGCAGACTTACGGGACTTGCCACAGTGCTGGGGATTCTTTTGATAAGCGCAATATTGTATATTCCGGGCGTAAGAGGAAATGTTGAAACAGTCAATCTTTCTTATCTTGGCTCAACGATCCTGGGACCGGAGGTAGGTGGATATGTGATCGTGGCTCTGTTGGCATTTGCTTTGGGAGTTATAGGCACAATCCTGATACAGAAGAAAAAAGGAATTGAAAGTGAAAATACAATCAATGAAAACGAAAAATAAAAAGACGGCTATAACCATTGGAAGCCTTGCGATTTTGCTGATCGCAGCCATCGGTGTGATAATATGGCAGGCGACAATAAAAGAGGCCGCAAATGAGAAACCGCCGGATGAGGTTCAAACAGCACAATCTGTCAACAGAGGTCTTGTCGTGCCGGAGCGCCCGGAGATGATTGATATCTCCGCATATGAATCTCTTAAGCTGAAAGCGGACACTCTGGAGCAGTCCGTGCGATTTGACAATCCCGTTGAGAACAACTGCTGGCTGGTGATCACTCTGTCCCTGGAGGACGGCACCGTTCTATGGAAATCCGAGGAGCTACAGCCCGGGCAGGTCGTCCGCAGCATTACCTTGAACCAGACGCTTGAAGCGGGCGAATATGAAAATGCCATCCTCAGCTATCAGCACTGGACTTACGATGACAAAAAAGAAACGCTCAACGGAGCGGAAACACTGGTCACTTTGAATGTTCAATAATCAACACATATATGGAGGAATTCGAAATGAAGAAAGTATTATCTATTGTTCTTTGCCTGTTCCTTGTGCTGGGATGCTTCCCGATAACAGCGCTGGCAGATGAAATACCACTTGGGGATGGTGAAGAAACAATTATTTCACTATCGACTGAAGTTCCGGAACTCATTTCTATTACCGTTACACCGCCGATGAAGACAACGTACAATGTAGGAGATGAGCTGGATACAACAGGAATCGACGTTGCCGCTAATTTCAGCGACAGCTCGGTTAAGGACGTTACTTCTGATGCAACTCTGAGCGGCTTTGATTCTTCTGTTAAGGGCAATGTCACTGTGACCGTATCCTATACGGAGAAAGAGATCACCAAGACCGGAACATTTGATGTAACGATCGTTGATACGTCTGTGGATACATACATCATCGCTGTTTTGGCAAATCCGACAGCAGGCGGATTTGTAAACGGCGACGGTTATTATGATGAAAATGCTTCTGTTACCGTATCAGCTACAGCAAACAGCGGTTATTCCTTTGTGAAGTGGACGGAAAACGGCGAAAAGGTCAGCACAGATGCAGACTATACCTTTACCGCAACATCTGACCGCACACTTGTAGCTGAGTTTAAGGAAGTCATCTACACAGTATATCTTAATCCGGGCGAAGCGAGTGGCATTAACATTACTGCACCGGTTGTGCAGAGTACAAAAATCATCTCCTGGGAGGAGATGGAGTTAGGTATTTATAATGACACGTCAGGTTGCTTCTATCGGGAGTATAGCGGAAAACTCTATTATAAATTCCCTGCGAGATGCTCATTCACGGCACCGGAAGGCAAAGAGTTTGACTGTTGGGAAGCCAGCTTTGGCGGTACATTTAACTGTGGTACTCAAATTGATATAGTAGAAAAAGTAGAAAAAGGAAGTTTTACGATCACTGCTCTGTGGAAAGAAATAGTACCGGAACCGGATCCTTATTTAACACTTTCTATTCCCGCAACCCTCGACATCAATTATGGTGATACGCAGACTCCGTTTGATATTAAGGTAAAAGAAGGCGTATTTCGAAATGAGTTTGGCAAATTTGAGGTACTTTTCCCGTATTCATCTTTCCAATGCACCTCGCATGATGGAACGATACCGTTTACTGTCACCATAAATGCAGGAGACCTTCCCAATGGCTATCATGGAGATAAAGGTTACTTTGCACTGTTTGAGTATACGCCCTTGCCCTTTAGCTGTCAGGGATTTATCAATATTACCAGCGACGCTTGGGCTGCGGCAAAGCCGGGTAACTATACAGCTACGTTAAGAGTTCAAGTAGAATATCTCAATTGATGAGTGGGCGGCTGCTAAGCCGGGCAGTTATAAGGCCACATTAAGAGTACGGGTAATATATCAATAAAAATGGAGAAGTTCTATCATGAGTACATATCTCATTAGCCTGCCACGAGCAGAAGCGGCAAAAAAACCAGAAAACCTTGACGAACTGGAAAGTCAATTTCAGTTCGTCTACAGAATAGCGGAAAATGGTGAGACTGCTGAATTGGTTGGTCTTTATGATGGTACTCTTCTTCCGGATGATGCCGATTATATTATCATCCCATTCTCATCCTCGTTTGACTATAATGATAATCTATGGGCTGGAGATCAATTTGTAAACGTGCTTGGAAGTAGCGGAGATAGACCGACATCTCCATTTTCTGGTCTTTCATGGATAGATTTCTATGATCACGCTACACAGCAAACAGGTATAACAAGGGTAAACAATTGTGTGACGGATGGAAACTATTACATAGGAAAAGTACCAATTAAAGCCGGTTGTGATAGTTCTTATTGCCCACACTGCGGAAATAGGAAGAATACATTGTCAAGAGAGGATTACCAAAAAGAACTGGATGGAGCAAAGAACCATGTTACTAAATGATTCTCGGTTGAAAAATGATAGGAGAAACACCATGAGAGAGCATACGCAAAGCAGAATACGTATCCTGCTCCTTTTGGGGCTTATTATTCTTGTGTTCTATACGCCCAGCTATGCATATGCCGAATCGTTGGAGCATTCTGAAGGTTACAATAAATCCATATCTATGTTAACCACCGTTCCGCCAAGAATAATTTCAGGCAAGGGAGGTAACCATGAAAAAGGTGGTTCATCGGGGCTGGAATTTAGAACGGATGATGTAAGGGAGAATTTTCAGAAGGTTTTTGTGGACGGAAAAGAGATTACTTTTGAAAACTTTACAGTTACAGGCAACCCGCTTACAGTTACTCTTAATGCAAATTATCTTGATACATTAGCCTCGGAAAGTCACGTCATAGAAATAGTCACAGTTAATGGTACAGCAAATGCGAACTTTACTATTACTGATGAAAATCAACAGAACCCGATCAACTACACGGATAAGCTGCTGGACGCCATATCAGACAAGCTTTCAGATCCGAATTCGGATGGTAAAGTTATCGTGGAGATGAACGGCGCAAGTGTGGTTCCGGGCGATGTACTTAACGAGATCAGGGGACAGGATGTGACGGTGGTATTCGATCTTGGGGAAGGTGTTAAATGGACGATAAACGGTATGGATATTACCGGAGATAATATCGGAGATATTGATTTTGGCGTAAAGATCGGTACAAACACAATCCCAGTGGATGAGGTAAATAGCATTACAGGTGAGAGGTACAGTATACAGATTAGCCTCGCGCATAACGGGGACTTCGGTTTTTCCGCAATACTTTCCGTAGACATGGATAAAAAGAACGCAGGACTATTTGCAAACCTATTCTATTACAATACGGATACCGAGGAACTGGAGTTTATCTGTGCAGATGAAATTGCATCTGACGGCACGGCAGAGCTTACCTTTACACATGCATCCGATTACACGATAGTTGTGGATACAGAACCTATGGACGGAAGTCTTACACAGGCAAATGTACTTGCCAATGCTGCAGGTGCTGATAATACTGTTACAGGATTCGACACACAGGTCAGAACCACTGACAGTGCCGTGGAAGATCAGTCCGTTGATGAGGGCGCTTGGAGTCTCTGGTGGATCATCATTATCTGCGGAGTGGTTATAGCAATAGGGCTTGGTGGATTCTATGTGATCAGAAAGAAGAGACAATAGAGTAATTCAAAGACTTTATGAAACGAAAAGTCCGGTGCAAGATTGTAAACACCGGACTTTTTTCAAGCGATTTCAAGCTTATTAGCCATTCTGTAGTCGAATCTTGTCACCTCGATTTTGGCTTCGACTTATGTCGAAGCTTTTTTGCTTTATTGGAAAGTCTTTCCTATAAAGTAAAAAGCTCTGCGAGGATGCGCACTCGCGCGTTTGGAAAAACGGTCTTACATTGCTCTGCCTCAGGAAAGAAATTGTATAATTAATTGCTAAGCAGGGAACGCTATGATATACTTTAGGGGAAATTTGTAAGCTGTGTTTCGGAAATGGTGATTAGCGATATTCCTTGCGACGGGTCGCTCAGAAATGGGGATTAGTATTCAAAAGATTTTGTTCGCTGTTTTTGGTTTTTGAAGTAATTTTATATGTGTCCTTTTTAATAATGGATATTGTGGGAGGCGGCAGTACAGCTGCTGATATACTTAAATATATCAGTATCATTTGCTGCGGGCTTATAAGCTTCTATTTATATTTCTTTGTACAGCGGAATGCTGTGCGGTTGTATATCTGTGTAGCGATGTTTTTTACCGTTACGGCAGATTTTTTTCTCCTTTTTACCGAAAATCTTGTTCCGGGGCTGATTAGCTTTTCTGTTGTTCAGTCCGTATATCTGGTTTTGCTTAATAAGGTTGCAAACAGAACTCCGAAGGTCGGGCGACTTGAAAACCGGGGGAAAATCGGAAGAGGACTGTATAAGAGGAATGGCCTTATTCTTCTGCTGAGGGTTTTAGCTGCAGTGCTTGCAGGTGCATTTCTAAAAACTGTTGACAGTGATAATGCGTTGCTGCTGACGCTGGTTGTATTTTACGCGCTGAGCTTTATTTCAAATATTATTTTTGCTGCGGGCATCTGCTTTGGAAGACGTCACGGTGAGGATGAGCTTCGGGTAGGAGTTTTTTTGGCGGCGCTTATTTTGTTTGCGCTGTGTGATATAAATGTTTTGCTTTATAATGCGAAGGCTTTTGTTGCAATTGATTCGGAATGGTTTAATGCATATCTGAAATTTGCAGGTACGGCGATGTGGCTGTTTTATCTGCCGTCTCAGGTGATGATTGTTTTATCCGTAAGACACGGCAGGGGAAAATAAACCGTTTGGCATACCACTTGAGAATGGAAATGCGATGTGATAAAATCGGGAATACAAAGGAAAAATAAGATAAAATCCTAGATCACACAGAATTTCCGGAGGCTTGGCATGGAGAAAAGCAAAGCGATAATCTACAGAGTGGTTAATTATGCAACTGACAGAGGACTTCTCGGACAATCACCTCATTTGTTTGCGGGAGATCTTACTATTGGGTTCTTTTACCTGTTAAGCAGGGGTCAAACCGGAATGAGGGTTGGAAGAATAGACAACGAAGGTATGAAGCAGCTCGGGCTTTGTCTTGAGGATTTGAGAAAACTGGCTGCTGTCAATACAGTAGGACTGATGCCGCTTAGAATATCTGCAATAGGTGAATATTTACCGGAGCTGGCAATGAGAGGCGTTATGGATGCCTGCATACGCGATCTTGCAGAGGCTTATCCCAATGAGCTGTCCTTTAAGCCGCCCGCAGCACTTTGGTATGAGAAAATAGGCAGTCTGTGCGGGAGTGCGGCTGAGAAAATGCTTGTTTTGAATAACGAAAACGGTTATTACGGAGCGACCTCGCTTCTGTATCCGGAGTGCTTTACGGAGCTTGAAAAGAGGGCAGGCGGAGCGTTCTATTATGCATTAAGCTCGGTTAACGAGGTTGTTGTGATTCCTGACAGCATTGAGGCCGGCTGCGAGCAGTTAACACAGCTGGCACGTGAGATTGAAAGAAAATTTGCATATGAGCGTATTGTTTTGTCTGAAAGGATATATCATTATCCGGAGGATAAAATTGAGTATCCGGCTTGAACGGTTGATAATAAACAGCCCTCAGAAGTCTGAATGACTTCTGAGGGCTGCTGCTGTAATAATTATTCGTATATTCTTTCCCAGAATGCACGAAGATCTTCATCAAGCTCAATCGCAGCATTCATTGCTTCGTAGGTTCTGCTTATCAGCTCCTGTACATCGGGATCGTTGTCGAGCTCCTTGAGCTGATTATGAATATCGTCGTCTAAGTTGCCGAGGAATACACGGAGCTTATCGTTTTCATCGCGTGTAACATAAAGTGAATCAATACAAAGTGCAGGGGTTTCGATGGTCGGAATAATCATTTCGTAGGTATAATATACAACATATTCAATATCACCGGCACCGCGTTTTGTATAGCAGTTTACGTTGGCATATTCTTTGATAACCTCGGTTCGTTTCTGGGTACTTTCCAGATCGATATAGGTTACATCGGTTACGATATCGCGGAAGGCTTCAATTGTGCATTCAAGCTTTGCATTCAGATAATTATTTACAAGGGTATCAATCTCGGGATATGCCGCATGCTTAAGAATATTCGGCTCGGGAGTCGGTGTAGGCTCGGGAGTCGGCGTGGCCGTAGGTAACGGCGACGGAGTGGGTGTGGCTTCGGTGATTACGTAAGTTTCTGTGTCCGATTTATCTGCGGATGCCAAATCTTTGGTAATAACCGTGCTGTCTCCGGCTGCCGTGGCAGCAGGCTTATCTATTGTGAAGGTAATAAGTCCGATTCCCATTATGCCCATTGAGAGCAGCAGGGATATGCGCTTATATAGTTTCATGGTAATCTCCGTTTCAAAGCGGTATTCTGTATTGACCGGGCTGCCGGCGTAAATTCGCGGGAAACCAAAGTCTCACGTCTGATATCATATCAGAAAAGCTGATAAAAATCAATTCGCGGGTGAAAAATAGTGTAAAAATAATGCGACAAATATCTGGCAAAAACCAGTTGTTTAGCTTATGAAAATGGGATATGATGTTGTATATGGTTAATATGACCGATGATGAATTCGGAGGCAGATGAATTTTGGAGGAATGAATGGCTGAATTAATAGAAATAAAAGAGGAACAGGAGCGGGTAATTCTGATAGGAGTTGCTGTTTCTGCAGGTGATGATACGGAGGAGTCAATCGAAGAATTATCGGAGCTTGCCAAAACGGCGGGAGCGCAGACAGTCGGTATAATAATACAAAACCGTGAGTCTGTTCATCCGGGTACTTATATAGGAAAGGGTAAGCTTGAAGAGGCATTTGCACTGATTAATGAAACAGGTGCAACAGGTGTAATTTGTGATGATGAGCTGTCACCCGCGCAGATGAAGAACCTTGAGGAGGCGCTGCAGACAAAGATAATGGACAGAACCATGCTGATTCTTGACATTTTTGCGTCGCATGCATCAACAAGGGAGGGTAAGCTTCAGGTTGAGCTTGCACAGCTGAAATACAGATCAAGCAGACTTGTCGGAATGCGAAGCTCCATGTCGAGAGTAAGCTACGGTATAGGCATGCGCGGTCCGGGTGAAAAAAAGCTTGAAATGGACAGGCGTCTTATCAGGGATCGCATATCACAATTGAACAGTGAGCTTCAGGAGCTAATCAGAAGCCGTGAGGTAACACGCAGTCTCAGAAGCCGTGAGAATATCCCGGTTGCAGCTATTGTAGGCTATACAAATGCAGGAAAATCAACCTTGCTTAATCTGCTTACAAATGCAGACGTTCTTGAGGAGGATATGCTGTTCGCAACTCTTGACCCTACAACAAGGAGCATGACCTTTGAGAGCGGACAACAGCTTTTACTTACGGATACGGTAGGCTTTATCAGAAAGCTGCCGCATCATCTTATTGATGCATTCCGTTCGACGCTTGAGGAAGCAAAATATGCGGATATTATTCTGCATGTCGTGGATGCGTCAAGTGAGCATGCATATAAGCAGATGCATATTGTATATGAAACCCTTAAGAAGCTTGACGTAAAGGATAAACCGTTAATTACGGTGTTCAATAAGCAGGATCTGATACCTGAGGGGGAATCGGTGAAGGATACCGTTGCAGACAGAACGGTCCGGATTTCCGCAAAAACGGGTGACGGTGTTGCAGGGCTGCTTAATAATATTGAAGAAATTCTTCGTGAGCAGAAGCTTTATGTGGAGGTTACACTTCCGTACACGGAGGCCGGAATATTGCAGCATATCCGTCGTTCGGGACAGCTGCTTTGCGAGGAGTATCGCGAGGACGGTATCTTTGTTCAGGCATATGTTACAAAGGATTTGTACGGAAAATACAGTGCTGTTCTGGCGCAGAAAGGAGACGCGCAGGAGTGAAAAAAAAGAATATAGCTATAGCAGCCGTATGTGCCGTTTTAATTATTGCTGCAGCGGTGTTGTTTATCTGGCTGGGCGGAAAAAGTGAGCCCGGAGACAGTGCGAATGACTCCGGCAACCGGACAGCGGTAAATAACGATAAAGATATGGATCAGACGGGCGGTGCTGAAGCTGTCACGGGCGGAGCCGGTGAAAAGCCGACAGCAGGTGCCGAACAGGATATTACAGGAGGTAATGCTGCCGGTGCCGATGAAGGCGGCAGTATTGCCGGGACACAGGGAAGCACGGGAAAGAGGAATCTTAATATACGCTTCAACAGTGACGGTACGGTGAAGTATCTTGATGACAGTACCTTTTATACGGATGACGTAACGCTTACGCTAATGGCATCGGGTGAGGCGCAAATCTACTATACTATGGATGGAAGCACGCCCGGAAAGGATTCGATACCATATACCGAGCCTCTTGTTTTTAAAGCAAAAAGTGGGAGCTTTCCTGATGCATATGTCATCAGGGCAAAGGCATTTTTTGCTGACGGAACTGAATCAGGGATTGCGGCAAGAACGTATATTGTGGCTGATGAGGCTGCTGAGAGGTTTTCAACTCTGGTATTTTCGGTGAGCGGAAATCCGGCTGAGCTTACGGAGAGTCCTGACGGTATATTTACCGGAGAGAATTATGTGCAAAGAGGCAGGGAAAGTGAACGGGCGGTTTATGTGGAAGTCTGGGATGCTGACGGACATGAGGTTTTTTCGCAGTTTGCGGGAGTCAGAATTTACGGCGGCGCATCAAGGGAGGCTTCGGTTAAGTCCATGAAGCTGTTTGCACGCAGGTCCTATGATCCCGACTACGGGACCTTCAAATTGGACAGCTTCGGAACAAAAAAGCTGGACGGCAGTGATAAAGTAATCAAGAAATATGATAAGCTTGTGCTTCGTAATTCCGGAAATGATGCGCAGTTTGCGTTTATACGTGATGAGCTTAGTCAGACTCTTGCAAAGCAGGCGGGCTTCGATTGCTATGAAGCGGTTCTGCCGGTAGCGGTGTATCTGAACGGTTCATATTACGGCTTTTTCTGGTTACATGAGAATTACTGTGACAGATATTTTAAAGAGAAATTCGGCGATGCCGAGGGTGAGTTTGTTGTTATTGAGGGAAGTGAGAGGGGAAAGAATGACGATGACGATGAGCTTACGCAGGCATGTGTGGATGAATATAATGAGTTTTATTCATACATAACCGGACTTGATATTACAAACGATAAGAATTTCAGCAGACTGAACGAGTTTATGGATGTTTATGATTATCTGAATTTCTTTGCATGGAATATTGCAATTAATAATTGGGACTGGCCGAATAATAATTATAAATGCTACAAATATGTGGGGGTTCTCGGGGATGCGCAAAATGAGGGCGTATATGACGGACGCTGGCGTTTCCTTCCTCATGATATGGACTTCACCTACGGTCTGTACGACTCTGATACAACGCAGGCAAATTACAATTCGCTTGCCATGGTGCTTGACAGTAATCATGAAAGATATGCGCCGTTGTTTGCAGGTCTGATGGAGAGAGAAGACTGCAGACAGTATTTTAAGGAGAAAACCTACGAATTTATAAATAGTGTGCTTTCACCGGACAATATAGTTGATACATATACAGAGCTCCATGAAAGCCGAATTAGGGAGCTTGAGTATTTTTATGATTATATGGAGAGATTAAGAAGAAAAGGCGACTGGTCCATATGGGCAAGACCTGAGCATTATGAGGATTATGAAGAGCAAATCCGTGATTTTGCCGAGGAGCGTGCCGAATATGTTGCTGAGTATTTGGAAAGGCTGCTTCCGTAATATTTCGGAACAGCTGCATAATGTAAAAAAGAGATATCCTGACGAAACGGGATATCTCTTCTTATTTGTGAATTATTGTACCGGAAAGCTAATCTTAAAGAATAAGATATATGGTAAAAAATGAAAGTATCACCTGGAAAATCGTAAAGCGGAATACTGTCTGTGTGTCTGACCAGCCCTTGTTCTTGCGTGAGTGATCGTGTAAGGGGGTGCGTGTGTTTTTAAGAATTTTAATCTTTAAAAAGCGAAGCAGGGAAACCTTAACAAGACCTAATCCGCCGTCCAGAATAAATACCGCCGCGAAGGGGATGAAAAGGAGCGGGTTTCCTGACTTAAGTGCCGTAACGGCAATAAAAAGTCCGATTGCACGTGAACCTGCATCACCCATCAGAAGCTTGCTCGGAGACGCATTAAACCAGAGATAGCCGAGTATGCATATTATCATAATAAGGATACACTGTGCATAGCCGTCGCTGATGTAAAGACTGTCAAAAACAAAATAAAAGCTTGTGAGGGTAATGATTGAAAGACAGCCGCTGAGACCGTCAACTCCGTCCGTACAATTTGTTACATTAATTGATACCCAGATTAATATGGTTGCAAGAATAACGAAAACAACGGGAGGCAGCTCAATGGTGGTGTCAAATATGAGCAGATTAAGCGCTGATGAATTGAAATTAACATAGGTAATGGCACAGACAAGAGAAATAATCAGGTCAATGATACCCTTTTTCAGTTCACCCCACGGAGCCTTTGAGCTGTCATCAAGATAGCCGCTAAGCATGGCCGCACCGAGCATAATGTCGTAAATAAGCAGCTCTGTTGAGAACGGGGCAAAAATTAATGAGCAGGCAATGAATACCAGAATAAAGATTATGCCGGCACCTCTCGGCTTGCCCTTTGCAACCTCTGCATTGACTGCGTGGGCACGTCCGCCGTCGCGCGGAAGAATATTCTGCATAACCTTAAGAAGAATGCAGGTGAGTAAAAAAGCAAGCAGAAGTCCTGCAAAAGCAATGTATTTATATGACTCAGGATTGAGTAATGAGTAAAGCATATCTGTTGTTCCTCCGGGATTTTATGACTGCCTGTACCTGAAATCAGCATGGCGCAATTTATTTTACTATATTAATTTTGAATTATCAATATAGGGGTTCACAATTTATTTTATGTGCCGATATAAATAATAGACTATCATTATTCTTTGAGGGATATTTAAGGAGGGCATATGAAAAACGCCGTTAATAAAGAAAAGAATATATTAAAATATATAATTGCATTTGTTATACTGCTTGTTTTTATCGGAGCATCGGCGCGTCTTGCGGCAGAGGCTGCGGAGAGTGTAAAGATTGTGGAGATAAATTATATTAACAGCACGATTACCGTGCAGCTTGGGGCGACGGATAAGTTCCTTATGATGTCGGATGCCAAGCAGAAGAAGTGGGAGCTTGTACCTATTAATAAGGATTCAAATAACAGGGTCACCTTTGATATTTCATGGATATCTGTATCTAAAAACTATGTGCTTTCACTCAAGGGTGATGTGTCATCAGAACCGGTTTCGGTTACATTACCCAAGCAGCAGACCAATTTTAAGGCAAAATATGATACGGCAACAGGAAAGGTTTCGTTCACAAATGCCGGCAACAGTGTTATTGAGTGGAGAAAAAGGGACGGTATGTCATGGAAGACCGTGAATACGGCTACTTTGGCAGAGGAGCTTTACGGATTGTGCGCAAACGGTGCAACTGTCTATTTCAGAATTGCTCCTGTTAACGGAAACGGAACAAAGGCGGGCAGCAGGGCAAGCAAGGAGGTTTCCGTAACCATCCCTAAAAAGAGTGCAGCTCCGTCAATTGCTCTCAGTAATGAGACTCTCAGCGTTGCTGCAGTTAAAGGCCTGCAGTATCGTACCGTTGATGAGTTCGGAAATCCGACTGACGGAAGTGAGTGGGTTACCGTTACAAAAAATGAGAATATTACACTTGAGACACTGGCTCCCCAGTCTATGTGTGCAACCGCTGCGAAAACAACGGATACATATCTCAAGTTCAGAACAACGGCGACCTCGTCAAAGCAGATATCAAATTGTGTTACGGTGAAGATTCCCGCACAGGAAGCTCTTTCAAATGATATTACCGAAGGCATTTCCATAAAGTATACAAGCTCTTCAACCTTTGAGCTTGAGGTTCTTGCAGCGAGCGCGGAGCAGCCCTTTGAATACTGCATAATAAATCAGGATGCGGTAAGGGACGGCGTAGATATTACGGATGCAGGCGAAATTACATGGAAGGCTGTTACATCTTCAAGTCCGGTTGTAATTGATAAGGAAACAGATGATGTTGACGATCAGAGTAAGGTTTATGTAAGAAGAAAGGCAGTCGAAAGCCTTGGACATAATGATTTTGAGCTTGCGTCGCCCGTGGTGGGACCTATGGTTGTAAATTATCCCGGAGAAGTCAGCACAGCAGACAATTCCTTTATCTGGCTCAGAACAATTTCCGGAGTATGTAATACGGATAATTCAAACGGATATCTTACCTTTGCGCTGTACAGTCCTACCGAAACAACCGTTAAGTCATTAAGCTTTGTTGATTATTCAAGTAAGGCTTCATACGGCAGCGTGGCAATAAAGAGCTCGGTTGCGCTTAACAAGGACAGCAATGCGGGTGAGGATAACAAGTACATCATTACGACAACAATAACCTCTACGGATTCGATTAATGCGCATACCAATAAGAAGATGCTTGCATATATAACCTTTGACGGCTCATCTGTATTCAAGAGCGATGCGACTAAGGGTGTCGGTCTGTACATTTACCCTGCTTCGGCGGTGAATAATCCTAAGAATACAGCTGATAAAATGCAGATTGCGGAATGGCTCAAGTGGTCAGCGTATGATGCTGAGGATGATGAGGTTGAATATACAACAGCCTTTTCAAGAGTTTACGGCTCGAACCGTGAGGAAGATGACAGCAGCTTCCGTGTGAGACTGGATCTCGGAACTACCAATATTCCTGATTGGAAGAGTGCCGTGCCCGGAGAGAATACTCTCGGAAGTACAGAGGTTCTTATTGAAAAGATTAAATATGACGGCGTTATCATGGAAGCGGCGGCATTGAAGAACGGTTCTGACTCAAGCATTAAGGTATCTGAAAATGAGTATTTTAAGATTGAGTATAAGACAACTACCACGGACAGCAATGATGCATTAAGAACAGCAGTAATTACCTTCTACGCAGATGAGATAGAGAAGAATCAGTCAATTGATGTTCGTGACAGTAATGCACCGATTATTATCTATCTTAACAACGGTGAGATATTAAAGGCTGCAGTAACTATGAATCTCAGAAATACAGCCACAATTGATAAGAGTCCGATTGCCTGGGCGCTTACGGAGGGCTCGCTTGATACGGTGAAGGAAACCAAGATTACCGATTCCAACGGTAAAACAACCGTGACAACAGAGAAGGTTATAACCTATACAATGGATTTGACTCTGTTTGACAGCAGCTACGAGGTTACGGTTCTTGATGTTAAGTGGAACGGAATTTCCGTATATGATACAGGCTCGGTAAGTGCGGGTAAGATGAACATAAAGCTTTCAAATGCAAAGATAAATGCTATAAATGTTGATAATTCAACTACCTGCAGTCTTATTATTGAGCTTAGTAACGGTTTTTCAATAACAAGCGGATGTAAGCTGACAATATTACCGGAATAGAGAGGTGTATATGAAAAAGAAGCTTTTAATATTTTTGGCAGGACTTGTGATGGCAATAATTCTCACGGCACCGTCAGTTTCGGTAAAAGGTGAAAGTGCTGCCGCGGTTTCCGTAGGAGCCATTGATTACGAAAATTTTGAAATGGTGATTAATAAAAACGGGAACAATATAGTGTATTTTTCGGTTGATAAGAAAAAGACCTGGAATGAGGTTGAGGGTGTCGGTGCAAGCGGCACCGCAGCTACCATAATTATGGATATTTCATGGACCTCGGCATCTTCCGATACGCAGATATATTTTAAAGGTGATAAGGAAGCCACTGTGGTTTCGGTAACCCTTCCCAAGCAGAATTCCTCGTTTAAGGTAAAATTCGATAAGGTTGATTGTGATTTTACTTTTTCGGGAAATGATGAAGCAACAAGCTTTTATTGGAGAAAGTCTACTGATTACACGTGGACAGAGGTAAGCTTTGCTACCGATTCGGCTTCCTATAAGAATTTTATTAAGACAATTGAGTCAATGCGCTTCAAGGGTGCAAAGATTATCCTGAGAACCGGACAGGAGAAGGGTACGAGTGCCGAGAATGTCGGAATGCGTCCGAGTAAAGAGGTTAAGGTTACAATAGCTAAGATAGCGGCAGCACCGTCCATAAAGGTCAATGTTGTTAAGATGACTCTTAATACAAAGGAATCCATGGAATATTATGATTCAGAAAAGGATATGTGGATTGGCTGTGAGAAGAATATGACGATTGCCGATATTGCACCGGAAGCTCTTTATGGCAATAAGGATGGTGCAAAAAACGTAACCGTACAGATAAGACAGGCAGCAACCGAATCCAGACCGGCATCACAGAGCTGTGTGCTTGTAATACCCGCACAGAAGGCAGCGCCTACAGTTGGCGATGACAGCTGTGATGTACGTACCTATAAAAGCGGAACCGATTTTATTTTATGCTTTAGAAAAGCAAGTGCAAAGGTACAGTATGAATACTGTATAGTAAAGGCAGAGGATGACTTTGAGGTTGAAACCGCAAAATGGAAGACGGTTAAGAACACAAAGGAAATAAAGCTCAGTGAGAAAAAGGCGCCTGCCGGAAGTACAATTTATGTACGCGTCAAGGGTGTTGCTGAGAATGCCGGAAAGAAAATAGCGCTTGTGCTTGCTTCCGATTACAATGAGATATTAGTGAAATAGCAGAAATTATTCTAAGACAAAAAGAAAACGCTGCAGAGCGATATGCTTTGCAGCGTTTAAATATAGGCTGACTTAATTTATTCTGTAACGGGCTGAGCCTCTTCAGCTTCGTCAGCTGTGATGTTGATGGAAACGTATTCACGTGAATCATCATTCTCTTCATCGTCGAACTCTAAATCGTCAAGATCGTCCTCGAAATCATCATCGTTGTCCTTGTTGCAAGCGAAGAACTTCTTGTAGCAGTATAATGCACCGGCAGCAGCTGCAGCAAGAGCAGTAGCACCGAATACAAATTTGAAAAACTTTTTCATATATCAGGATCTCCTTTCGACTCTTTTCAATTGCTGATAGTTAATTATAATGTTGAATATGGAAAAAGTAAAGGGTATTTCGGATTAAAATTTGGTGAAAATTATTGACGAAATTGTGTAAAAAAAACTTGCAATTGTAAAAACTATGAGTTATAATAGCATTCGTGGTTGACATAGGGCTATCGCCAAACGGTAAGGCAACGGACTCTGACTCCGTCATTTCAAGGTTCGAATCCTTGTAGCCCTGTTTTTTTTATGCCATGAGAACGTCTTGTGTCATAAATATATTATTTTCTAAAATTCTTATTTTCTATGCATATCGCATTTTTTCCTTAAGCTTTCTTACCTTATACCGGTGTTCTTTCTGTCTTTGTATCTGTATTTCTGAGTGCTTCTGATTATTCCGATATTAATATTTTGTGTTGTAACTGTTTGTCTGTAGAAAACGGAGGATTTTTATTGAAAAGAGAAAAATATGAAGAGTTTGTTGAATTGTTTTCAGCGCGGCTTGAGGAGCAGCTGGCTTCTGAGGGCGCGACTGTTAATCGTCATAAGGTCAGGAAGATAAATGAGCAGCTTGACGGTTTGTTAATAAAGTATCCCGATGTGCCGGCGGCGCCTACCGTATATCTTGAGGGAAAATATGAACAGTATATGGAAGGGCGGACGGTTGAACGTATTGTGGCGGATACCTTACGGCTATTAAAGGAAGCTCGTCCGGAGGCTCCGATTCTGCCTGAGCTTTCGGCAGAGGAAGCAAAGAAAAGGCTGTATTGTGCGGTTATTAACCGAAGCTTTAACAAAGAACTGCTCGCTGACTGCCCGCATGAGGATTTTGAGGACCTCGCGGTTGTGGCGAGATTCAGGGTAAGTGATGACAGCAGCTTTCTGGTATCGTCCAATATGTGCAGAATATTCAGCATGAGTTCGGAGGAGATTATGAGGTATGCGCGCATTAATACTGAGAATGACGAATTTATACTGAGAAGTATAAGTGATGTAATAAAAACGCTTGCTCCTGCCGGGCAGGGAGAGGGTGTTAATGCTGAAGCTGTGCCGGAAATCGCGGAAGAGGACTGCCCGATATATGTCCTTACGAACAGCAGGGGAGTGGACGGTGCAGCCGTACTGCTTTCAAAGAGTGCAATGAAAAGGGCATGCGAATGTCTGCGGGAGGAGTTTTATATTTTACCGAGCAGCAGGCATGAGGTAATACTGGTTCCCGAAAGCTCTGCGCAGGATGTTGAGATTTTGCGCAGGATGGTATGTGAGGTTAATGCATGTGAGGTCAGTCTTGCCGACCGACTGTCTGACAGCGTTTACAGATACAGCCTCGCGGAGGAGCGCGTCGTGCTTGCAGGAGAGCAGTAATGAACATTTTTTGACAATGAGTATTGAATAGTATATAATTAAGCGCTGATAATAACAGATAACGACCGGGGAGCAGGTGAGTGAAATGAGAGAGAACAGGCTTAGTGGAATAATGACTGACAGAAATATAAAACTGATGCTTTATTTTATAAGCATCGGATTTTTCGGCTTCTTTGGAGTGCAGCTTAATACGCCTCCGGTACTTGATGAAGTGGGAACCATTGCCAATACCGCATGGATGGTGGGCTATGACTGGTCCCAGTGCTCGTATACTATGGGAGCCTATTATTATAAGTACGGTATGTCACTGCTTTATTATCCGCTTATGCTGCTGATTGAAAATCCGTATTTACTGTATAAGGGAATTATGTTGCTTAATACGGCGCTGCTCGGGACGATTCCTGTTTTTGCGTTCGTTATTCTGCGGAAGCATTTCGGAGTTGAGAAGAAGCTTTCTGCTGCTGCGATAGCACTTGCAGTCGGCTGGCTTCCGTCGGTTGCACTTTATACGCTTTATGCACGAGCAGACATGCTGATGATATTCCTGCCCTGGCCGATTACCTTATGTCTTCTTGAATTATTTGATGCGTCAAATAACGAAAACGGAAAAAGAAGGGCTGTAATTCAAAGCATTCTGCTGGGCTTTCTGACGGTATATGCTTTTATGGCACATACGCGCGGAGTGGTATTCATTATTGCTTCCGTTATGACTGTTGCGATTGTTCAGCTTCTGACCCGCAAAAGGACGGTTAAATGGCTTTGGTATTGCGGCTCAACTATAGTCTTTTTACTGCTTGACAGGCTGCTCGGTAATATTTTTTATGATGCGGTTTACGGGAAATACGGTACGCAGCATGCCAGTGTGGAGAGCTTTGACTTTGAGTATCTTCTGAACATTTTCTCCAAAAGCGGATTGCTTTCCATGATTAAGCTTGCGCTCGGATGGCTGTATAATGTACTGACCTCAACCTACGGACTTGCAGGGATTGCTCTTATCGGCGGTTTGCTGCTCCTAGCGGCATATCTTAGGAAAAGGCATTCCGTATCGGAGAAAGAGCTGATTGTAGCTGTTTTCGGTCTTCTCAACTTTATGGGAACCTTCGCGATGGGCTGCCTGTTCTTTTTCCCTGTTGCGCATAAGTATTATACCGGGTTTTATGTCGACCGGGGAGACCGTCTTATATACGGACGCTACACGGTCTGCACGGTAGGTATTCTTGTGCTGCTTGCGCTTTATATACTTATATATAAAAAGGATGTGCTGAGACTTCGCGGAAAGCTGGCAGCAGCTGCCGGATATATCGCGACGCTTGTATTCTTTATCTGGAAGGCAGCACCGTATCTTGAGGGTGTGTCCTGTGTTTCGAGATATTTTATATCATTATGCAGTTTTTTGGAGCTTGAAAAGGCGGGAACTACGGTTGATGCATTCCCTAATATAAAAGAGGCTCTTTTATATGCAGGAATTCTCGGCTTTGTAATTTTTGCAGTCATTCTGGCAGCGTCGTTTATGAAGAGAAAGGTAATTTTCATATCGATATTTATACTGCTTGCATCAATATCAATCTATAGCATTAATTATTATAAAATCAGGCTGAGCCGAGATGAGGTGCTTCTTGAATGGACTGATGAGCCGGTAAGTCTGATGCGGGAATTGACCGAGCTGGCAGATGAGTATCCGATTTTGAAGGATACCAGTGCAAAGGATATAAAGCATTATCAGTATCCGTGCAAGGAGTTTGTTGTAGGCTCGTATTGTACGGTAACGGCAGATGCTGACAATTGTTTCATTATTGCAAAGAAGAAGTACTTTGTTAAGGACTATTACGATAATGATTACTATACCTTTGATTGCTTTGATTATACGGAGGCTTCCAGAGATATAGTCTATGTTAAGGGTGAAGAGCTTAAGAACAGATTGGAAGAGCTGGGCTACAGCATGACAAAGTATGAAGGAAAATTGAAATCGTCACCGGTTTCAACAACTTTAATGGATAAAATTAAATAATGCGGAAATAATACTCTGTGAACCAGAAAACGCAGCCTGAACGGAGGTGCGAATGCAAAAGGGAAAACAGAGTATTATTTTTTCTAATCCGCCGGTTATTGCCGGAGCGGCTTCGGCGGTGGGCAGTAAAGAGGGTGAGGGCCCGCTGCATGACTATTTTGATTTGATTGATAATGAGGATATGTTTGGAGGCAGCAGCTGGGAGGACGCAGAAAGCAGGATGCAGCTTGAAGCGGCAAAAGCGGCAATAAAAAAGGCCGGATATACGAAGAAGGATATCAGATGTATTGTGGGCGGCGATTTGCTGGGACAGCTGATTGCAACCTCCTTCGGAATTGAAAGTCTTGACATACCGCTGCTGGGCGTTTACGGGGCATGCTCTACGATGGGAGAATCGATGCTTGTGGCTTCGGTGCTGATAGACGGTATGTTTGCCGAACGTGTTCTTGCGGTTACCTCGAGTCATTTTGCAAGTGCCGAGAAGCAGTTCAGATTCCCGCTGGCATACGGAAATCAGCGTCCGCAGGCGGCATCCTGGACGGTTACGGGAAGCGGTGCGGTTGTACTTGAAGCAGCGGAAAAAAGTAAAGAAAATCAACAGGGGAGTGTCAGGGTTTACGGCGGATGTATAGGAAAGATTGTTGATTACGGGATAAAGGATTCCATGAATATGGGAGCCTGTATGGCTCCGGCAGCATCGGATACGATAGCGGCCTATCTGACGGATACGGGTACAAAGCCGTCAGACTATGACAAAATAATTACCGGAGATTTGGGCGCCGTAGGCTCGTCCATATTAAAGGAGATACTTCTGGAAAGAGGCTATGACTGCTCAATGAATCATGCGGATTGCGGGCTGTTGATTTATGATTGTGAGGCGCAGGGGGTTCAAAGCGGCGGAAGCGGCTGCGGCTGCTCGGCTGCGACCTTTGCGGGCTATATTTTGGATAAGCTGAAGACCGGAGAATGGAGAAGAATTCTGTTTGTACCCACAGGAGCGCTTCTTTCGCCTACCAGCTTCAATGAGGGACAGAGTGTTCCGGGAATTGCACATTTATTAGAAATCAGAAACAGTTAATGAGGTGACTATGGATTATCTGCTTGCGTTTGTTATCGGCGGTGCCATATGTGCACTGGTACAGATACTAATGGATACTACTAAGCTTATGCCCGGCAGAATAATGGTTATTGTTGTCATGCTGGGAGCAGTGCTCGGCGCTGTTGGTGTGTATGAGCCCTTTGCGGAATGGGCGGGAGCCGGTGCAACAGTACCGTTGTCCGGCTTTGGTAATAATCTTTTTAAGGGTATAAAGAAGGCGATTGATGAAGAAGGGTTTATCGGACTCTTTAAGGGCGGATTTACAGCGTCCGCCGTTGGTATTTCCGCAGCACTTATTCTCAGCTATATTGCTTCATGGGTTTTTAAGCCGAGAATGAAGGGATAGTTGAAAATGCGGCTGTCACATATTATAATAGTGCTGAACAGAGCAGAAAAGCAGTCAGAGGGGGCACTATACTATTATGAAAAACAGCCGTGTACTTAGCGTTTTAAATAAATACGGTCAGGAGCATATAGCTTCGTTTTACCTTAATATGAATGAAGAGGAACGGGCTGAATTCGAGAAGCAGGCAGCTTTGCTTGATTTTGATGTGCTTAAATCACTTGATAAGAAATCTGCTGCAGCAGCGAGGGGAACAATAACACCGATTGAGGTCATGAGAATTGATGAGATTTCTGCCGGACGGGACAAGCTTGAGAAAACAGGGCTTTCAGCATTGGCAAGGGGGGAAATCGGTGCAGTGCTTCTTGCGGGAGGAATGGGAACAAGACTGGGTTTTGACGGTCCCAAGGGTATGTATAATATCGGAATTACCCGTGAGCTGTATATATTTGAGTGCATTTTCAATAATCTGATTGCGGTTGTAAACCGTGTCGGAAGATGGATTCCGCTGTTCATTATGACGAGTGAGCAGAATGATTTTCAGACGAGAGAATTCTTGAAAGAAAAGGGATTCTTTTCCTATAATCCTGATTATGTATTTTTCTACACACAGGAGCAGACTCCCGTTACCGATTTGGACGGAAAGATACTTATGGAAACCGAAACGAGGCTGGCGTCTTCTCCGAACGGCAACGGCGGATGGTATTCATCCATGCTGCGGCACGGAATCGATAAGGTTGCGGAAGAGCTCGGGATATGCTATTTTAATGTATTTGCGGTTGATAATGTGCTTCAGAAAATAGCAGATCCGGCTTTTATAGGAGCAGTGGTTGAGAGCGGCTGTGCGTCGGGGGCCAAGGTTGTCAGAAAGAGTGCGCCCGATGAGAGAGTCGGGGTTATGTGTCTTGAGGACGGGAAGCCCTCTGTGGTAGAGTATTATGAAATGACCGATGAGATTATGAATAAGACCGATCAAAACGGTGAGCGCGTATATAATTTCGGAGTTATTTTAAATTATCTGTTCAGACGTACGGACATTGACAGGGTGGTGCGTGAAAAATTACCGATACATGTTGTAAAGAGGAAAATTCCGTGTCTCGGATATGACGATAAGGGAGCCGCAATAACGGTAAAGCCTGACGCGGAGAACGGATATAAATTCGAAACACTTGTCCTTGACATGGTTAATCTTGTAGGTAACTGTATACCCTTTGAAGTTGAAAGAAGTAAGGAGTTTGCACCGGTTAAGAACCGCAGCGGGATTGATTCCGTTGACAGTGCAAGAGCGCTGCTGGTACAGAACGGCATCATATTATAAAGACAAAGGAACCGGCGGCTTTAAAGGGCTTGCGGAATGAGGTGCATTTTGAGAGTTTATGTTACCGGAGCGACCGGACAGCTTGGTACTGCTGTAATGCGGGAGCTTAAGGAAAGAGGAATAGAGGCTTACGGAGGCGGAAGCAGGGAGCTTGATATAACAGATGCTTCGCAGACTTTTGAAAAGCTGAAGGAAATAAGGCCTGATGGCGTTATTCATTGTGCTTCGTATACAAGAGTTGATGCTGCTGAGCAGGAGCAGGAAATGTGCTATCGGGTTAATGTGGTCGGAACGCGGAATGTTGCGGCTGTGTGTGCCGAGCTTGGTGCGAAGCTGCTTGTTGTCAGCACGGATTATGTTTTCGACGGAAGCGGTGAGAACCCCCGTGAGACGGAAGATTTCTGTAATCCGCTTAATTATTACGGATATACGAAGGTTATGGCGGAGCGTATTGCGCTTGAGCATACGGACAGGGTATTTATTGCAAGAACCGAGTGGCTTTACAGTGAATACGGGGCAAATTTTGTTAAAACCATGCTCGAGCTGTCGGAGAAGCATAAACAGCTTAAGGTTGTTTCTGACCAGATCGGAGTCCCGACCTATGCGGGAGATCTGGCAGTTCTTTTATGTGATATGATACAGACTGAAAAATATGGGAAATACCATACCGTCAATGAAGGCTTTTGCTCTAAATATGAATTGGTGTGCGAGCTTATGAAGCTTGCAGGAAGAAATGTTCAGGTTATGCCGGCACTTAGCAGTGATTTTCAAACAGCGGCAAAAAGACCGGAAAACAGCAGACTGTCAACAGACAGTGTAAAAATAGCGGGCTTTCGGCCTTTGCCCGGTTGGAGAGAGAGTCTGATTAAATATTTGCGAAACTGTGAAATTATCGCGCATTGATTATGTAACGTGAATAATTTGCTATTTTTTAAATTTTATTACACCCGGTTAAAAAAGCTTTTAAAAAATCATTGAATTGTATCTAAAATGTATCTTTTACATGCTATCATAAGTACAAGGACGATAATTCCGTACGATTTGGAATTAAATATATTATGACACCTTGTAAAGGAGATAGAAAATGGAAGGGACAGCAAGAATTCCGGGACTCGGAGAGCTAACGATGACGTGCATATGCGTGGATTCATATGAGAACGGAAGCATGCAGGGACGTGTAACCAATCCGGCCAGCGACCGGCAGGAGAAGTTTAATAACGTTGTCTCATTGCTTAAAATTTTAAATGATATATATGATAATGGTGAGTATCCGCAGGCTACAATGAAGTGCCGCAGCTTCGCTTCTAAAAAGGTTGAGGAGAAAAAGAGCAGACCTGAGCCGGCAGCCAAGCCTTCAAAGCCGGTAATGAATACACTGAGTCAGAGAGGAAAGCTGGCTACATACCGTTTACGTATTATGTTCAGACAAAATGCAAGCTGGCAGGGAACTCTTACCTGGGTTGAGAAAAACAAAGAAGAAAGCTTCAGAAGCGCTCTTGAGATGCTGATGCTTATTGACAGCTCATTTGAGGCTCAGGCAGCAGCTGTTTCGGGCGGAAACGAAGAATCTATAGCAATTTAATAATAAAGTGACAGAAAGGTGCCCCATTGAATTATGGGACACCTTTCTGCATGTTTAAGTATGGGAATTATGAATTATATCATTTTTTCGTGCTCAGCCTGTATCTTCGGATCATAGGAGAGCATTGCGCGGATTGCCACATTGCCGCTGTTCTTTTTTAGCTTACGATTTACGTAGTTATTGGTAATTGCAAGCACGGTACCCGAAAGCGTAAGAACACCGATAAGGTTTGGTATTGCCATCAGACCGTTAAAGGTATCGGAAAGGTCGATTGCAAGGTCGGCATGAAGTGTTGAGCCTGCAAGAATAACTGCTATAAAGACAATTTTATATATTAATATTGATTTTGTACCAAAAAGGTATTCCCATGCCTTTGAGCCGTAGTAGCTCCAGCCGAGTGTGGTGGAGAATGCAAATAAAGTAACAGCGATGGCGATAAAGATACCGCCGAAGGTTCCGAGATTCTGTGTAAAGGCTTCGGTAGCAAGACCAAGCTTAGTTGCACCGCTGATTGATGCTCCGGTGTTAATATCAACAACACCGCTTGTAAGGATAAGGAGAGCTGTCAGTGTGCAGACAATGATTGTATCAAAGAATACCTCAAAGATACCCCAGAGTCCCTGCGTAACGGGCTCCTTAACATTTGATGCGGAATGAACCATAACGGATGAACCGAGACCTGCTTCGTTCGAGAAAACACCGCGCTTAAAGCCCCAGGTGATTGCCTGCTTGATAAGAGCACCGCCGACTCCGCCTGCGGCAGCCTCCATGCTGAATGCATTTGAGAAAATTGAAGCAAAGGCCGCGCCAACCTTATCGTAGTTCATAATGACGATAATTAATGCTCCGATTATGTAGAATACTGACATGAAGGGAACAAGCTTTTCATTAGCCTTTGCAATACGGGTAAGTCCGCCGAGGATAACAAGTGCAGCAACAATCATAACGATGGCTCCGATTATGAGGGCATTAACATTGTCATTATCCGTGAATGAAAATACATTAAGGACACTTTCCTTAATGGAAACAACCTGTCCCATATTTCCGATACCGAAGGAAGCGAGGATGGCGAAAACCGAGAAAACTGCAGCCAGTACCTTTCCGATAGTCTTGCAGTGCTTCTTACCGCCAAGACCGTCGCGAAGATAGTACATGGCACCGCCGCACCATTCTCCGGCAGAATTCTTACGTCTGTAAAAGATTCCGAGTACATTTTCGGAGTAGTTGGTCATCATGCCGAATATGGCTGCAACCCACATCCAGAACACGGCACCGGGGCCACCCATTGTGATGGCATAAGCTATTCCTGCGATGTTTCCGGTTCCTATGGTAGCGGATAATGCCGTACATAATGCCTGGAACTGGGAAATGGAATTCTTATCGGTGTTTTTCAGTATGTCCTTTTTACGGAACATTCCGAGGACGGTCTCTTTCATCATGTGACCGAAGCGTGTAAACTGGAAAAATTTTGTGAGTAATGTCATGATTACGCCGGTTCCTACCAGCAGGGTAAGTGCCGGTATTCCCCAGACAATATCATTGATTGCACTGTTAATGCTGCTTATAGTATCTAACATAGCTGTCTCCTTTCGAAAGGCATATAGTGATACTACATGCTTATGTATGTAAATGTCAATAAGAAAATGAATTTTTATGCATTACAAATATTTTGAGTATTCCTTCTGAGCAAAAGGTACAGACCAATGGGGAACAAAACGGCGGCAATCCACTGAGATGTTGACAATCCCAGCCATATTCCGCGGATTTCGTCACCGCGGAGGAATTCGAGTATAAAGCGCATGAAACTGTAGGAGGCAAGATACAGACCTGTTAAACGCCTGCCGTCAGCATTCTTCTTACTGCATATATATAAAATGATGAAGAAAATGACGTTGTACAGAATTTCAACGCATTGTGTGGGAAAACGCGAGGTTCCTGCGATTAAAGGGTCTGTATAGAGGCTATCGTCAGGATAGATAATGGCAAGCGGTCCCTTATATAAAATTCCGTAGCAGCATCCCGAAAGAAGACAGCCGAGGCGTCCGAAGGCGTGAAACAGCGGAAATGCCGGGAGAAAATTTCCTGCGATAAAGGAAAATTCATATTCGTAATACCTGCTGAACAGGAACAGTGCAAAGAGCGCGCCGATAAGTCCGCCGTAAAAAACATAGCCGCTGAAGGCATAGTTTAGTGTACGAAGGGGTGCTTCGGCAAAATATTCCGGTTTGGAAAGTATAATCGGCAGTCTGGTAAGGAAAATGAGAATTTTTGAGCCCAAAACCAGAAATGCCGTTACATAAATAAGCAGATTGATTAATGTACGGATTGGCATGCCGAGACGTCGTCCTCTTTTTAAAGCAAACAGCACGACGAGTATAAGTCCCGTCGTGCTGCAGAGTACATAGGTCGGAACTGCCAATCCTGCAATAGTGATTACAGGCAGCATATTTATTCCTCGTTCTGAAACACAGAGTAGTGGTATTGTTATCTTCCGCAGCAGAATTTGTATTTCTTACCGCTGCCGCAGGGACAGGGATCGTTTCTGCCGGGCTTCTTTTCAACATGAACGGTACCGGAAGACTTCTGGGCTTTATACAGCTCCTTACGTCTTTCGGGTGTGAGGATAGCATCCCACTGGGGAAGCTCGTAAAGCCAGTCAGCCTTTGCTGCAACCATATTGTAATAGAGCTTTTCCTTATCAAATTCAAGAGAAACAACTGTATCCTCAGTCATCTCCTCAATCGGATTCGGGGTCTTAAGGCTGTCGTTGATGCCGTCAAGGAAACCAACCATGGCTGAAAGAGCGGTTTCGTATTTCTCAGCAAGCTCTTTTACCGTGCCGGTAACAACTGTTTCGGGGCTGCCGAGCAGCTGCTCATAAATACCCTTTTCAACGGTAAAGTAGTTGTTCCAGAAAATCTCGGATTCCTTCGGCGTCATTTCTTTTTCATAGGCGTAATTTCGCCAATCTGTTAATAAACTCATGAATATTCCTCCGGTATAGGTATAAATTATGAAATCATGTAAATAATAAGAATATAACTAAAGAGAAGATTAATACTTATCCTCCCCCTTATTTCGAATGCCTGTATACAATGTCCCTGTGCGGGGTATTGCCTGCGGGCATTCAATTTAAGATTATCATAACAGACACATTTCGTTTGTCAAGGTTTACCTTGCATTCCGGGGTGTAGCTTGCTAAAATGAGTGAGTGTAATCCTAACCTATAACAGTGAGGTAGTGTATGGAAGAATATAGAGCTGTCTATGAAGGCGGAAGCGGGGAAATCACTGAAAAGAAGTCGCGCTTTATTGCCAATATAGTTTCCGTGGCAAGCGAAGAAGAAGCGCTTGATTTTATAAATCAGATGAAGAAAAAATATTGGGATGCAAGGCATAACTGCTCCGCGTACATAATAGGTACACAGAACACGCTGGAACGCTGTAACGATGACGGCGAGCCCAGCCGTACTGCCGGAATGCCGATGCTGGAGGTCCTTAAGGGGGCCGGACTGTATAATACGGTTGCAGTCGTAACACGTTACTTCGGCGGAACCCTGCTTGGAACGGGAGGGCTTGTAAGAGCTTACCAGGGGGCTGTGCAGGAGGGATTAAAGAATTGCAGAATAATTGTAAAAAAGCTACTGACCAGGATGGTGGTTACGACCGATTACAGTGGGTACGGGAGACTGCAGTTTTTTGCCTCGCAGGAGGGCATACAGCTTTTGGAGACCGAATTTACCGATAAAGTCACGGCGGTTCTCATGACTGATGAGCGTCAGTTCGGGTCTATTGAAAAACGTATGACTGAAGCGACTGCGGGGAAAGCGGTTATTCTGGCTGACGGAAAGTTTTATTGTGCGGAGATTGACGGATGTCTTAAGATATTCGATATGTAATAGTTTTGTAATAGTAAATTAATTGATATATCATCTGTAATTTGATATAATCGTAAGGATGATATTGAATGGTAGGGGATGTTTATGGATTTTAGCAGAGCGGGAGTAACCGCCAAACAAAAAAGTATAAAATCAACGGTTAAGCGCATGAATTCCAAACTGTGGGTAACTGTTTTCAGATTGTCGATTGTAGGTGTTATTGCTGTTGCCATAATAGGAGTTATGGCAGGTATGGGTGCGCTTAATGCACTGATAGACACGGCACCGGACGTTGAGCTTGTTAAGCTTGAGCCGACGGGGTTCAGCTCAACCTCATATTTTTCTGACGGAACGGTGGCGCAGACCTTTGCCGGAGCGGAGGCAAACAGAGTATATGTTGAGATTGACGAGATTCCGAAGGTAGTACAGCATTGCTTTGTTGCACTGGAGGACGAGCGTTTTTATGAGCACAGCGGAATCGACATAAGAGGTATATTCCGCGCCGGTGTGTCCGTGGCCAATACCGGAAGTCTTGGCTTCGGAGGAAGTACAATTACACAGCAGCTTCTGAAAAACCAGATTTTCGGAGGCGGTAATGAGGACAGCAGTATTGATAAGATTGTCAGAAAGATTCAGGAGCAGTATCTTGCGATTCAGCTTGAGCATGTTCTCAGCAAGGATGAGATTCTTGAGTTTTACCTGAACTTTGTCAATCTCGGAAACGGCGCCTACGGTGTACAGACTGCGGCGCAGAGCTATTTCGGAAAGGATGTCGCAGAGCTTACGCTTTCGGAGGCATCAGTACTGGCTCCGATTGTTCTTTCGCCGACTTATCGTAACCCGATTACCTATCCGGAGCAGAACAATGAGCGTCGCCAGTCCTGTCTTGATAATATGCTTAAGATGGGCTTCTGCACACAGCAGGAGTATGATGAGGCTGTAAAGGATGATGTTTATACGCGTATAGCAGCCTATAACAGCGAAAAGAAGGCAACCGTAAGAAGCACATATTCATATTTTACGGATGAGCTTGTTGAGCAGATTTACAGTGATTTGGAAACGAGACTCGGTTATACCTATGACCAGGCGCAGAATCTGCTTTATTACGGCGGAATTAGTATATATACGACTCAGGACCGTAAGATTCAGGAGATAATGGACAGCTATTATCAGGATGAGAGCAATTTCCCTGAGTTTGGATTTACGAGCTCGACCGGTTCCTGCTATGAGCTTACCTACGCCCTTTCGGTGTATAAGGCTGACGGCTCGGTTGTTCACTATCAGCGCCATCACTTACTTGATTATTTCTCCGATTATGTAGACACAGACGGTCTGTATTATCATGAAAAGGGCGGTAACAAGGGAATAAGTGAGCTTTTGCTTGACCCTGACGACATCTATGCGAAGATAGAGGAGTTTGTTGATTCCGTGGTTGAAGAGGGAGATACTTATGTTGAGAGTAAATCTCTTACACCTCAGCCCCAGTCGTCGATGTCGATTATTCAGCAGTCAACCGGAAAGGTTGTTGCCCTGTACGGCGGACGAGGAGAGAAGAAGGGAAGCCTGACTCTTAACCGTGCTACCAATACAACGAGACAGGTGGGCTCCACCTTTAAGGTGCTTGCATCCTTCCTCCCTGCAATTGATGCTGCGGGAATGACGCTTGCAACCGTTTACGATGATTCAAGGTATTATTATCCCGGAACCGAGAAAGAGGTTATTAACTGGTATGACAGCGGCTTTAGAGGACTGCAGACAATAAGAGTGGGTGTATCAAGCTCACTGAACGTAGTTGCGGTAAAGAACCTTGAAGCAATCGGTGCACCGCTCGGTTTTGAGTATCTTGAAAAGCTCGGCTTCTCCACACTTGTAAAGTCAAAAACCGGAGAGGACGGAAGAGTGTATTCCGACATAAACCTTTCAATAGCGCTCGGCGGTCTTACCGACGGTGTCAGCAATGTAGAGCTGACGGCTGCCTATGCCGCGATTGCAAACGGCGGAGTTTACAATAAGCCTATTTACTATACAAAGATTCTTGACAGGAACGGGAATGTAATCCTGTCAAACGAAACAGACTCGACGCAGGTAATGAAGAAGTCTACGGCATGGCTGCTTACAAGTGCCATGCTTGATACAACAACAGTCGGTACGGGAACACGTCTTGCATTTAAGAATTATGAAATGCCGGTGGCGGGAAAGACCGGTACGGTTACTAAGAATAACGATTTCTGGTTTGCAGGTTATACTCCGTACTATACGTGCTCTGTATGGACGGGCTACGATAATAATTTCAACCAGAAGAACAAAACCTATCAGCAGGATTTGTGGCGAAAGGTAATGGAGGATGTTCATGCTTCAATGGAGCTTCCTTACGTGACCTTTGAGAAGCCGGATTCGATTGTTTCGGCAACGATATGTAATAAATGCGGTAATCTTGCGGTGTCAGGCTTATGTGACCTTGCCGAAGGCGGTTCATGTGCAAAGACCGAGTACTTCGCTAAGGGTACGGTGCCTACACAGAAGTGTACCTGTCATGTCATGGTTACGGTATGTAATAAGACGGATAAGGTTGCAGGTGAGTTCTGTCCGGAGCGCAGAAAGGAGAACAGGGTTCTTCTCATAAAGGAAGAAAATTATGAGGAGAAAACATGGGATACTCCGTATATTTATCATCCTGACGAGGTATGTGATTATCATGTGCCCAAGGAGGATATAATAACTGATCCGGATAATTCCGGTGAACTGCTTCCTGAAGACGGTACGACGGGAGACAATGATATTCCGGGACAGGATGTGCCGGATGCGGGAGGTTCTGAGACGGAGGAAGCTCCCGAGACAGAAGGCTATTAGTGTGAAAAATCATATAAATATGCTTTTTCACACGGCTATTTGTTTCTGAGCGAAAGCAAATAGCCATTATGATATTCCTCGCGACAGGTTGCTCAGTAACGGAGATTAGGATGAAGAGTAGATAAATTAAGGGTCATTCAGTAAGTTGTCATATATGAGAACTTACCGGATGACCCTGTTTGCTTGTATTAATAATCAGTGAGGTATTTCATCAATATCATAGGACAATGAAATACCTGATTTTGAAGATTCGAGATACAGCTTTCTGATGCGTTCGGCAACAAGATAACCGTTTGCTTTAGTTGAATCAACAAGAATAACAATGTACTGGCTGCTGCTGTAATTTGTTGCGACATCTCCGCTGCGTATTGCAGTTGTTATAGCGCGCTTAAGATGGGAGAGCGCTTCGTCTAATTCACTTCCGGCAGGAATTTCGTTGTCCTTGCCGGTAAGGGTAAAGAGCAGAGTTAAAACCGGACTGTCTGTACGCTTTACTACACGTGAGAGGAAGCGGTATATCTTTTTAAAGGCATCATATTCTATATGATATGCACCCGAAGGAGTGTCTTTTTCCTGAATGAAATGTCTGAGATAATCCATATCAATACGTGTACTTCTTTTCACCGAAAGAACTGCTGAATTGTCCTCACTGAAGAAATGATATGAGTTTTTCCCGTTCTTCTTTACATAGTAAAGGGCTTTATCTGCCTTGGCATAAAGGGAGTTAAAGTCAGTACCGTCAACCGGTGCGACGGCAATACCGATTGAAGCTGAAATATGACCTGTATGGTCGGGCTTTTCAAGCTTCTTCTCGAGCAGCAGAATAATCTCTTCGGCTTTTGCAGAGGCAACGTCGCGTGAGGCGGTGTCCTTTAAGAAGATAACAAATTCGTCTCCTCCGATTCTGCAGACTATGTCGTCTGAGCGCAGGGACTCACGCAGAATTTCCGCAAACTGACGGATAATGATATCTCCGGCGATATGCCCGAAGGTGTCATTTATTGATTTGAAGCCGTCAATGTCTATCATGAAGAAGCATCCCGAATGACGTTTGTCCTCGAGGTACTCATTAACAACATCAGCTGCAAAGTTGCGGTTCCAAAGACCGGTAAGACTGTCGCGCTGCGACTCGGCTCTGATTTCACGTGTATATTCCTGTAAAACCTTTTGCAAAAGCTTGCTGCTCTCGAGAGAAAAGTCGTTATTGCTTTCAACTTCTCCGGGAGAGGGAGCGGTTTTCTTTTCTTTGATAAGGTCAATTGCTATGCCGGCGATTGTGGGGTCGAACTGAGTTCCTTTTCCCTTTTCAAACTCGGCAAGAAGCTGCTCTTCATTCAGATGCTTTCTGAAAGCCCTGTCAGAGGTCATTGCGTCGAAGGCATCGGCAACCGCAATAATACGTGATTCAATAGGAATATTATTGCCGCTGAGACCGTGGGGATAACCCTTTCCGTCATATCTCTCATGATGTGTTACGGCAACCTCGGCAGCCTTTTTTATGACGGTCATATCCTGAAGGATTGTTTTTCCGACAAGAGTATGCTTCTTTACATTTTCAAATTCTTCTGCTGTAAGAGGTCCTTTTTTCTTGAAAATCGTATCAGGGACACCTATTTTACCGATGTCATGGACAAGGGCAAGATTCTGCAGATTATATAAATCGTCCGTATCCCAGCCGAGGCGTTTTGCAATCTCGACCGCGAACCAAGCAACATGGGTAGAGTGATCTGAAGCAAGAGGGTCCTTTTTGTCAACGGTATTGGCAATAATCATCATTGACTTAAGAGAGAGACGTGCAATCTGCTTCGTTTTTTCAAGAAGCTGGTCCTCGAGATTTTTCTGAAGGTCAAGAAAATCAAGAGTTCTTCCTATACGGCTGCGCAGAGTGGCCTTCTGGAACGGTTTAACGATAAAATCATACGCTCCCATCTCAAAGCATTTCCGCTCGGTTTCGGGGTCACTGTCGGCAGTGAGGAAAATAATCGGAACATCCTTTGTTGCGGGGTTCTCTTTGATAAGTTTAAGCGCCTCAAAGCCTGACATGTCCGGCATGTTAATGTCGAGCAGAATTAAATCAGCCCCTCTTTTTTCGAGGAACTTAATTGCCTGCTCGCCTGATAATACGGCAAAAACATTATACCGGTCGGAAAGCATTCCCTTTGCAAGCGATAAACAAACGCTGTTATCATCTACGACTAGAATATTCTTCATGGAAAATCTCCGTTTTCTTAACAATATGTACAAAAAAGGATACAAATATACTGCTGATTTTAGTTTATTATGTCAGTAAAGCTTATTATAAAAAAATACTTTTGTCAAGATAAAAACAAAGTTATAGACAAAAAATAGAAAGTTGAGTATACTTATTTTGCATATGGTCTGCTGATTGGCACAACTAGGGAGGTTTGAGGGGATGACATCGGAATATTACATTACAATGCTTGGTGAGTTTTCAATCGCCTATAAATCGAAAAAAATATATGACCAGAGTAATCGCTCGAAGAAACCGTGGAATCTCCTTGAGTATCTTGTGGCGAACCGTGACAGAAGTGTATCGCAGGCAGAGCTGATTTCACTTCTCTGGGGAGAGGAAAGCAGTGACAATCCGTCGGGTGCACTTAAGGTTCTGCTTCATCGCGTAAGAAAGAGTCTGGAGCCTGTTTTATCTGAGAAGGGTGCAGAGCTTATTGTACTTAAAAAGGGTACCTACGCATGGAGTACAGGCTGTCCCGTAGTAGTTGACACGGATATTTTTGAGGAAAAATGCAGGCTGGCATCCGATACCGATAAGTCGGCTTCAGAGCGTATCGAATTATATAAGGAAGCTTTTGCGATATATAAAGGGGTTTTTCTTCCGAGAAATAATGAGCCCTGGGTAGTTCCGATAGCATCCTATTACCATACTATGTATATAAAGGCAGTTTATGAAATGATTTCGCTGCTGACCGAGGAGCAGCAGTATGCGGATATTGTTTCTGTCTGCCGGAAGGCAATCAGTATTGAAAAGATGGACGAAAAGCTGTACTTCCATTTGATTAATGCATTATATCAGTCGGGAAATCAGACAGAAGCCATACAGGAATACAGCGATGCCACGGATTTGTTCTACAAGAAATTCGGAATCACTCCTTCTGATGAGCTGAAGGCATTATATAAGACTATAATGAAGACAACAAAGAGTCTTGAAACCGATATTAATATAATCAAGGATGCTTTGCGTGAGAAGGGACAGGCAACAGGTGCATTTATCTGCGAATATGAGTTTTTTAAGGATATTTACCAGCTTGAGTCGCGTGCGTGCGCGAGAAGCGGTGATTCAATTTACCTTTGTCTGATAACCTTGTCTTCTACCATCGGTGAAGAGGCACCGCTAAAGGTTATGAACAAGGCTATGGAGGATTTGCTTGCGACGCTTAATGAAACCCTGAGACGCGGCGATGTGTGTGCACGCTACAGTGTTTCACAGTATGTATTACTGCTTCCGACAGCCTCCTTCGAGAATGTTGAGATGATTATGAAGCGCATCTCGTCATCCTTCTATAAGAAATATATGAAGAAGGATATCGGAATACAGTATAAATTACAGCCGCTTGATCCTACACTTTAATCTTCAATAATTATTCGACTCCTGTCATACGGTGAGACATTTCCTATGATTACCGCGTGGCAGGGGTTTTTTGTTATTGCGGAGTCTGAGGCTTCGTTGGCGCAAAGCGCATTATTGATGTCCGAGACCAGCTGCTCTGCATCCTCCGGATGGACGGAAATGAGCAGACCGCCCGAGGTCTGGGGGTCAAAGAGCACGTCCTTAAGGCTTCGGCTGCATTCGCAGTCAAAGAGAGTGTGGGCTTCGGCATAGTCGCGGTTGCGGTAAGCTCCTTCGGGAACAAAGCCCATTTCTGCAAAACCGATTGCAGCTTTGTGGTAGGGGATGCAATTCTTTTTTATATGAAGCGTGACATCGCTTCCGGCAGCCATTTCGAGACCATGACCGAGCAGGGAAAAGCCTGTTACGTCCGTGCATGCATGTGTTCTGTATTTCAGCATACAGTCACGTGCTGCCTTGTTTAGGGTAGACATTTGGATTGTAGCAGCTTCCATAAGTGCGTCGGAAACCAGTCCTGCTTTGGCGGCGGTGTTTATGATTCCTATGCCAAGCGGTTTGGTAAGAATCAGTACATCTCCCGGAAGTGCCCCCGAATTGGTGATAACCTTATCGGGATGTACAAAGCCCGTTACGGAAAGTCCGTATTTGGGCTCCTTATCGTGAATAGTATGTCCGCCGGTTACAATGGCGCCGGCTTCAAAAACCTTTTCATAGCCACCCATAAGAATTTGCTGTACGGTGGCCTTGTCCATATCCTTTGTAACCGTCATTATGTTCATGACAAGCTTTGGCTCGCCACCCATAGCGTAGACATCACTGAGCGCATTGCAGGCTGCAATCTGACCGAACATCCGGGGGTCATCGACAATGGGCGGGAAAAAGTCCAGCGTCTGGACAAGTGCCGTTGTTTCGTTAATTACATAGACAGAAGCATCATCGCTTTTGTCAAAGCCTACAATAAGCCTTTCGTCGTGCAGGGTGGGGAGATTTTTGAGTAATTGCTCAAGCACACCGGCGCCTACCTTGGCACCGCATCCCGAGCATGAAGCAAGACGTGTAAGTCTGATATCTTCTTTCAAGGAATACTCCTTCCTACCGGATTATGCATTCGGTGCTTTATATACGGGAACATATCCGTCTGAGGTAACCTCGACAATCTGCTCAATTTCACCGTATGGGTCGTCTGACGGCGGGTTACTGCAGCTGAACGCGCCGCAGGTGCCGCAGGATGAGCTTAAATTCCGCGGAACCGGCATAAGCCTGACACAGATGCCGAGGTCAGCCATATTCTTTCTGAATCTCATTGCACCGAAGTGCGAATAAAAGGTTGCAATATATTCTTTCATTATAATCCCCACTTCTGAGCGACTTGTCGCGAGGAATATCGTTATGGCTATTTGTTTTCGCTCAGAAACAAGATAGCCAAACTAACCGATAGTTAGTTGCGAAAAATCATATTCATATGATTTTTCACACTATTGTTAATGTGATAATGTAATCGTCTTCTGTGGCAATTGCCTTAAGAACATCCTGTGAAGAAAGTTCATCATGTGTTTTGTAGCTTACGCTGTAGCCTGCATGCTCGGCGTAACGTGTAATGTTTTCAAGAGAGGTACGATTGTCGGATAATACAGTATAGACATCAGCACCTGAGACCAAAGCATCCTTTACCATTATTACCGGCTCGGGACATGAATAGCCGCGTGTATCAATTAAATTGTTCATATTTTCAACCTCCCGTGGAAATTATGCTTTCTTTTTACGTGTATTGATAAAGGCAATAATAAGTAGTACGGCGATACCGATGATAACGGCAGCTTTACCGTTGGCGGTAGCACCCTTTCCTGAGGATGCAAGTCCCCAGTTATGAGCGAAGGCAGCTCCGGCAATGTAGCCGATTACGGTAATTGCGGAATCGGAATTGCCTTCTCCGGCGAGTATAAGCTGACGCATGGGACAGCCGCCGAGCATTACGGAGCCGAGACCCGTGAGTACCATGCCGAGGAAATTCCAAAGATGGTCTGAATGTGCAGCTACCTGACCTTCAAATCCGAGAGAGAAATTTCCTGCGATAAGATTACCGATTAATGCAGCGACGAATATGCCTGCAAAGCCAAGGATAAGCTTATTGTCCTTAAAGAGAATCAGGTCACGGATTCCGCCGACCATACAAAGTCTTGTACGCTGGGCAATGGCACCTGCGATAATTCCGATTGCAAGTGAAAGCGCAAGCGGTGCATAGAGTGCGCCCATACCGCCCTCGGCTGGCGTAAACAGTATAAATGAGGGCGCTATAATCAGGAGTGCAAGCAGTACAAGCTGGACAGCCGAAAAAGCTGCGCCTTCAAAAACAGGCTGCTTATATGTACGCTTGAGTGAATAGCCCTTTTTAAGGAATATAATTCCTGCGCCGATGCCTACAATAAAGCCTAAAAGACCGATAAGTGCGTTGAGATCTCCGCCGGCAAGACGAAGTACCATTCGTAAAGGACAGCCTAGGAAAACAAGTGAGCCTATCATGACAAAAAATGCAATGATAAAGCGTGTAAGCGGTGCAGAGCCGCCGCGAGGTGCGAACTCCTTACGGATAAGAGAGAGTGCAAGAGCACCGATTACGAGACCGATTATCTCGGGTCTGATGTACTGGAAGCCTGTTGCACCGTGCAGGGAAAGTGCTCCCGTAATATCACGCAGAAAGCATGCAATACAAAAGCCCATGTTTTTCGGATTGCCGAATACTGTCAGCAAAACCGCTGCGATACCGATAATAATACCGGCAATTGAGATATAAAGTTTTTCTTTTGACTGTTTCATAAACCCCTCCATTTTTTTTTAGATTCCACAAATTATATTCTGCCACGTTACAGACTATAAGTCAAATTTATTATTTTTGACTGTTGCGCATATAAGATGTATTATTAATACACGGCTGTTTGCGCCGAAGCGTCGCAAATAAGCCATTATGAGACATATTCCTACGCTACGCTTCGGAATGGGGATTATATGAACAATCGTATATATTGTGATAATGCGGCAACATCATTTCCGAAGGCACCGCTGGTTGCGGAGGCAATGAGCCGTTATATTAATGAAATCGGCTGCAATATCTGCAGGGGGAATTATGAGGCTGCTTATTCTGTTGAAGAGGCTGTTTTTGAGACGAGACAGCTGCTTGCGGAGATGTTTGGCGCAAAGGACTGCAGAAATGTTGTTTTTACCTCGGGAGTTACAATGAGTCTTAATGTGCTTCTGAAGGGCTTCTTAAGACCGGGAGACCATGTAATTGTAACTGCAATGGAGCACAATGCCGTTATGAGACCGCTTGTTCGGCTTTCAGAGCAGGGAGTAAGCTTTGACAGGGCAGAATGTGATGCAGGCGGTAGGGTTTTGCCTGAGAATATCAAAAGGCTGATCAGACCGAATACAAAGGCTGTTGTTATGCTGCATGCATCTAATGTATGCGGTACGGTAATGCCGCTTGGGGAAATCGGACAGCTGTGCAGGGAACACGGAATAGAGCTGATTGCGGATGTTGCCCAGACTGCGGGAATTGTCGGGATTAATATGCAGGAAATGAATATATCTGCGCTTGCCTTTACCGGACATAAGGGACTTTTGGGACCTCAGGGCATAGGAGGCTTTATATTGGCGGACAGAATGGTGCAGCGCATCGAACCGCTGATATCGGGAGGAACGGGAAGTATCTCTGATTTAGAGAGGATGCCGGATTTTATGCCGGATCGTTTTGAGGCAGGAACACTGAATATTCCCGGAATTCTTGGCCTTAGGGCAGCGCTTAGGTATATCGGACAAATCGGAATAAGTGTAATCAGGGATACCGAGGAGGCGCTTACAAGGCGTTTTCTTGAAGGCATCGGTGACAACCAGACTATAATAGTTGCAGGAAATAAAAATGACCGGGACAGAACAGCGGTTGTTTCGCTTTCTGTTCCCGGTGCAGATATTTCTTCAATCGCCTATGAGCTTGATGCCCGATACGGAATCCAGACCAGAGTCGGACTGCATTGTGCGCCGGCGGCACATAAAACCCTCGGAACCTTTCCGCAGGGTACAATACGTTTTTCCTTCGGACATATGAATACCCCCGAAGAAATCGACCGGTGCATCAGCGCTCTTAATGAAATTATCCGTGAAGCTTCTTATAAAAAAGCTGAATAACATAAATGATTACGGGGATGAAGAAGCTGCAAAAAATACTTGCAGCAAATATTTCTTTTGAGTTTTCCCATGAGGAGAGCGAAGCTACAAGCGACAGCACATACATGCCTACGAGTATGACGATGCCGATTATTGCCATAATCTGCTTAATTTTTTTTAATTTATCAGGCTTGTTTTCTTCCATGATTACCTCCTTTGTTATTTATTCATCTTCGCATTCGGAGCGTATTCTGTCAAGGTACTCCGAAAGCTTCTTTTCGTATCCGATATCCGTAAGCCGGTAAAAGCTGCTGCCGACCAGCTCATCGGGCAGGTATTGCTGCCTGCAGTAATGATTTTTGTAGTTATGAGAATATTTATAGCCGATACCGTGACCGAGCTTTGCAGCCCCTTTGTAGTGTGCGTCCATTAAGGATGCGGGAATGGGGGCTGTTTTTTGTTTTTCAACGACACTCATTGCTTCGTCTATTGCGCAGATTGCCGAGTTGCTTTTAGGTGCGCAGGCAACATAGGCAGCCGCCTGGGCGAGAATGATTCTGGATTCGGGCATTCCGATGCGTTCCACTGCCTGAGCCGCCGATGTGGCAACAACAAGTGCCATGGGGTCAGCATTTGATACATCCTCTGCAGCACAGATAACGATTCGCCGTGCTATAAACTTTATGTCCTCGCCGGCATACAGCATACGTGCAAGATAATAGATAGCAGCATCAGGGTCTGAACCGCGCATGCTTTTTATGAAGGCGGAAATAGTGTCATAGTGATTGTCTCCGTCCTTATCGTACCGGAGAACATGCTTCTGAATACATTCTGCGGCGACCTCGGGAGTTATCCGGATAAGTCCGTCGGATGACCGCTCGGTTGTGAGAACGCCAAGCTCAAGTGCGTTAAGAGCGGCTCGTGCATCACCGTCGGCGGCATTTGAGAGGAAGCTTAAGGCATCGGGCTCAATAACAGCACGGTAGCTTCCGAGCCCCTTTTCCTTATCCTCAAGTGCACGAATAAGGAGCTGCTCAATATCGCTGTTTTCAAGTGATTTCAGCTCAAAAACGACCGAGCGTGATAAAAGAGCACTGTTTACCTCAAAATAAGGATTTTCCGTTGTTGCTCCGATGAGTATCAGAGTACCGTCCTCGACAAAGGGGAGAAGATAGTCCTGCTGGCCCTTATTAAAGCGGTGAATTTCATCAATGAAAAGCATGGTACGTCTGCCGTGACCGCCCAGCAGATTTTTGGCTTCCGAAACAACGTCCTCCATGTCCTTTTTTCCGGCAGAGGTTGCGTTTATCTGGCGAAATTCAGAGCTGGTAGTGGCAGCTATTACCTTGGCAAGTGTTGTTTTGCCGGTTCCGGGAGGACCGTAGAAGATTGCCGAGCTTATGCGGTCTGCTTTTATTGCGCGGTAGAGCAGCTTGTCTTTTCCGATTATGTGCTGCTGTCCGACAACCTCATCAAGCGAGGTCGGACGCATGCGTGAGGCAAGCGGCGCGTCCTTTTTTGCAGAAGTATTTCTCATATATTCGAATAAATCCATAATTACCTCGATTCGTTAAGCCTGTGGCGGAGCTTCTGTCCGCAGAGCAATAAATATGCAGCAGATGGTCTGCTGCATACGGTGATTAATTATTTTCCTGTTTGTAAATCAGATAGTTAACGTAGTTTCTGACTTCCTCTGCACTTGAGTTATTAAGCTGCTGATAGAGATTGAAGAATTCAACAATTTCTTTATCAAGAACTTCACCAACGATAGGAAGATATGCATCTGAAACACCGAGAAGATAATCACAGGATACGTCAAAGTATTTCGAGAGTGCTATAAGCTTGTCAAATGAGGGTTCGTTTCGCTTTGACTCGTAGTTTGATATCGCCGTGGGCTTTAATCCGAGTATATCAGCAAGCTCGCTTTGTGTTAACTTATTTTTCTGTCTGAGCTGTTTTAAGCGCACGTTAAAATTCATGTAGCACCTCCTTATGTGTCTGTCTGAATATCAATATTTGCGATTAAATAAATTATATACCACGGTTAGGATTATTGTCAATCAAAAAATCAAACTTTATGTATTTTCATGAATTACAACATGAAAGCACAAGAAAACACTTTAGCAACTTCACCGGGATTACACGAATGGTTGAATTGACAAAGTTTATTCTCTACTATATTATTATAGGATAAGACAGCACCGGAGGTAAAAACTATGGTTAATACCGATGATTTCAGCGGAAATACAGCTCTGTACAAAAGCATAGCAGACTGCTGCCGGGAGTCTGTTATTATATTCGATAATTATGGCAACATAAAGTACGCGAACAGCGTTGCAATAGAAGAAACAGGCTATGCGGACGGTCTTGTGGGTATTAATATAATAAGTATATATCCGATGGCTTTTTTTATAAGCGAGGGTCTTTTACTTTGGGATAAGTCGTTGGAATACATGCAGACCTTTGCATATCGTGAAAATCAGACCTGCTATCCGATTAAGCTGTGGTGTAAGGTAGCAAAGGATTTTGAAAACCTTAATTTCGCATTTGGAATTAATGACTGCGAGAGATATGATGCGGTGAGGAGTCACCGTAAGGCAATGGAAGATGTTGAGGAAGCTACGAAGATGAAAAATGAGTTTACCGCCAATGTGACTCATGAGCTTCGTACTCCCATTAACGGCATTAAGGGAATGGCAGAGGGACTGGCGGACAGCACGCTTCTGCCCGAGCAGGCGGAGTCGGTGAACATTATTCTGCGCTGCTGTGACAATATGACAAAGATAATAAATGATTTGCTTGATTTTTCAAAGATAGAAGCAGGTCGCATGGAGCTTGAGGAAAGAGAATTCAATTTTAAAAAGTTTCTTGACGAAACGCTCGCTTTTCACAGTACCAAGGTTAATGAAAAGGGATTAAAGCTGATTGCAAATATCGGAGGCAATATTCCGGACTATCTGATTGGCGATGAGCTCAGAATAGGACAGATTCTTAACAATCTGCTTTCAAATGCCATAAAGTTTACTCAGAACGGACATGTGGCACTCGAGGTATCGGGTACACAGACCGAGGATAACGGAACAGAATTGTTCTTTATGGTAATCGACAGCGGTATCGGTATATCTCCCGAGGAGAAGGATAAGCTTTTCAGAAGCTTTTCACAGGTTGACGGCTCTATTACGAGACGATTCGGAGGAACCGGACTCGGACTTGCAATATGCAAGCAGCTGGTTGGATTAATGGAGGGTACTATTTCAGTTGACAGCGAAAAGGGAAAGGGCAGTACATTCTCCTTTACCGTCAAGCTGAAAAACGGTAAGGATGCCGACAGTAAGATTGATTTTCCCGTCGGTAAGTTTGTTTATGAGAAGCATCTTCCGAAGGTACAGAGGCTTGAGGAGGAAGGAACTGAAGAGAGCGGTACTGCAGTGTTCTTCGGAGAGGGAAGTTTTCTGAAGAAGGAAACTCCGGAAGAGGAAAACGAAAGAATAATAAATGAAATTACAGAGCGTCTTCTGATATGCATCGAGCTCGGAAGCTGGGAGAAGGCAGAAGGTTTTGCGACTCTTATAAGGAATATGGTTCCGCAGGATAATAAACAGCTTAAAAGTACAGCATTTTCGCTGCTGCTTAATGTACGTAAGGAAGAGTATGATAAGGCCGTGCAGCTTATTGAACAGCTGCAGGAGCTGATAGATACAAGGGAAGAGGATGTGGAAGATGAGGAGAGAGTACAGTAGTGACATACCCGGCATACTCATTATTGATGATGTTACATCAAATCTCGTTGTACTCACTGAAATAATCAGAGAGGCGGGCTATATTGCGAGGCCGGTTACAAGCGTTAAGCAGGCGAAGCAGGCAATAAATGCGGCGCTTCCCGACATAATACTCCTTGATGTTACCATGCCGGATGTTAACGGATATGAGTACTGTGTTCAGCTGAAGAAAAGCTCTGTTACAAGGGATATTCCGGTTATATTTATTTCGGCGCTGAATTCGTCGAAGGACAGAATAAAGGGCTTTGAATGCGGAGCAGTGGATTTTATATCAAAACCGTTTGAGAAGGCCGAGGTTCTCGTTCGTATGAATACGCATCTGAAGCTGCATGCAATGCAGACGGAGCTTGAGCGTTCGAACAGGAGACTTAATAATCTTGTGGGCAGACAGCTTTACCAGATATCCGAGGAGCGAAAGAATATGGTTTGCGCTCTTGCCAAGCTGATTGAGGCAAGGGATGACAGTCAGGGAACCCATACGGACAATGTTTCCAAAAACTGCAGACTGATTGCAATGGGGCTTCAGCTTACCCATAAGTTTGAGCGCGTGATAACCAATGAGTTTATCAATATAATTGAGATGGCATCGCAGCTTCATGATATCGGAAAGATTGCCGTGCCGGACAGCATTTTGCTAAAGCCGGGTGAGCTTACGGCAGAGGAGCTTGAAGTTGTAAAGACCCATGCGGCTATAGGTGCCGATACGATTAAGGAAATATATACCTCAAACGAGAAGAATGAATTTCTGAAAATGGCAATGGATATTGCCCGTTATCATCACGAAAAATGGGATGGAACGGGCTATCCCTGCGGCTTATCGGGTACTGATATTCCGCTGGCGGCGCGTATTATGGCGGTTGTTGATACATACGATGCGCTTGTAAGCGAGCGCTGCTACAAGCCGGCATATTCGCATGAATTTGCAATTGATACAATAAAGAATGAGTCGGGGAAGAGCTTTGATCCCGACATTGTGAATATTTTCTGCAGGCTTTCGAGAAAACTAAAGCGTAATGAAGGCATGTAGGACAGGAGTGTTATGAAGGATATTTATATTAATTATGGTGCAGGAAACGGCCGCAGAAGAAAGGGTAAGAAGCTTCTTACCTTTTTTTGCCTGCTTGTTCTTTCTGCCGGAGTCGGAATAGGAGTCTATTTCGGAGTAGATTATTATATTAATATGATGGAGCAGCAGGACTCGGGTATATCTGCCGGGATACCGGGAGAGAACGAAACGGGAGTACAGGAAGCATACCTGCAGGCGGCTCCCTACGGAACCAGATTTGCCGAAACAGAAAAAGAGTCTGATGAGCTTGAGAACATATATCCTGATGAGGAAATATGGATGGCGGATTTTGTCGACAATCGTGAGCGTGTTGAGGCAAAGGGTATATATATATCATCCGCGTATATTAATTCAAAGCTTGATTCTGCGCTTGAGCTGGTTGATTCAACCGAGTTAAATGCCATGGTTATCGATGTTAAGAGCGATGCCGGATATATTACCTACCAGATGGATTATGACGTGGCAAAGGAAATCGGGGCAGTAACGTCTTCAATCGGCAACATGGAGGCAACGATTAAGAAGCTTAAGGAGCATGGTGTTTATCTTATTGCCCGTGTCGTTGCTTTAAAGGACCCGATTCTTGCCGAGAAAAAATCCGAGCTTGCGCTCAGAACTAAGGATGGTCAGATTTTCAGGGATAATTCGGGACTGGCGTGGGTAAATCCTTATAAGCCTGAGGTATGGGACTATCTGATTGAGGTATGTAAGCAATGCGTGGCGGTAGGCTTTGATGAGGTGAATCTTGACTATATCAGATTCTCTACGGACTCCGGAATGTCTGAGGTTGATTTCGGACCGGAGGCTGAGAATAAAACGCGAATTGAAGTAATCACCGAGGGTATTAAAAGACTTTGCGAAGAGATAAAGCCGCTCGGTGTGTTTGTGTCCGCAGATGTGTACGGTGCGATTATCAGCAGCTCGGTTGATGCCAAAATTGTAGGGCAGAGCTATTTTAATATGTCACAATATCTTGATTATATCTGTCCGATGGTTTACCCGTCCCATTACGGTGACGGCTATTACGGACTTGACCACCCGGATATGCATCCTTATGAGCTGGTTTTCAATGCTCTTATGGATTCGCGCAAGGTGCTGTATATGATAGATGAGGATTTAAATAAAGCGATTGTGCGTCCGTGGCTGCAGGACTTTACCGCGTCATGGGTTAAGTATCATCTGAATTACGGTGCCGAGGAGGTAAGGGCACAGATTAATGCCGTTTATGATACCGAATATTCGGAATGGCTTTTGTGGAATGCGGGAATTAATTATACGGAGGAGGCTCTGCTGCCGGAATAGGAGGATAGTGCGAAAAATCATATATTATGATTTTTCGCACGGCTATTTGTTTCTGAGCGAAAACAAATAGCCATTGCGACATTCCTCGCGACAAGTCGCTCAGAAATGGGGGATAGTGTGAAAAATCATATAAACGACACTGTGATTAAAAACGGACATATTGTGAATGCCCGGGCTGAATTTGATGCAGATATTCTTATCAGAAACGGCAGGATTGCCGAAATTGCAACCGATATTC
>JAZNKQ010000041.1:0-9731 GCA_045578645.1 Lachnospiraceae bacterium | reverse complement strand
CATTTCATTCTCCATTCCAAAGTGTGACAACGAAATCCGCGTCAGCTTCTCTTAATAAACTCTCTTTTGCACCTTGAGCAGCTTATCTGTATTCTTCCCTTGCCTCTCGGCACACGAAGCTTCTGCTTGCACCCGGGGCATTTAAATATCTTATATTGCTGTGTATAGCTGTTATTCTTTCCGCCCTTAAAGAAATTTGCTATCCGCTGCTTAACTCCCAGGTACCACCTGTTTTCTGCAGCTCTTCTGGCGTAATTTCGCGAGAAAACCCTGAAATATCCGTATACGACAATTGCAAGTGCAAGATAGTATATAATCGGAATACGGATAAACATCGTAACAAGCATTAAAACAATACCGAAATATAGCAAAAATCTGCTGAAATTATCGAGACCGTTTCGCCCCTGCATAAATCTGATAAACTTTTCCCTCATGGCATCCTCCGCAATTTATTCTTAAAGCACCAGCATTACGCCGATATTTCTTATTATGCCCGATTTAAAATAGCTGTTCTTTATCATCATTATTCGTCTGACAATAAAGTTTTTCCTGTATATGCCGGCAAAGTCAGCAACAATTCTTCTTTTTTTCTTATCAAGCTGCTTCCCGTAGGTATGATAAAACAAACGTGCCTGTCTTATTGTTTTTTTAATTACCTTTTTCTGCTCACTAAGTCCTTCAATTCTGTTCCTTACATATCCTTTAAAATCAGTCTGTCCGACCTGATTTGAAGAATGCTGTCTGTAAAGAAGAGTCGGCAGCGGTAAATAATCAACAACACCGAAGGACGAGGCAATGAGCGCAAGCCACCAGTCATGATATCTGATTCCGTCTTCAGGAACCGTAAGGTATCCGGTCAGAGCGGCATTAAACATTGTTGTACAGCCGATGCACTTATTTTCAATAAGCATATGAGCCAAATCCGTCTTTTTTGTATTTAAACGATTTGTCTTGAAAAAGGAGCTTTTTATATAATTCAGCTTTTCATCAACAAGAACCGCATCGGTAAATACCATTACCGGTGTTTTTTCACCATGCTTTTCTTCAAGGGATTTCATATGTCTGAGAGTCATGTTAATCTTGTCCCTTGTCCAGACATCATCCTGATCACAGCACATATAATACTCCGCAGGAAAAGGATTAAACGGCCTGTCATCCATACTGCATTCATTTCCCGAAAGACTTAGTATGGTTCGAAGAAAATTCTTTGTAGAACCCATATTTTTATTATTAAAGTGTAAATAAATCTTATCCGGATATTTATTTACATATTCTTCAACAATGCTCACTGTTGAATCGGAAGAACAATCGTCACATATAAACAGTCTCCAGCTTTCATAATCAGAAGCAAGTATTGAATCAATCTGTTCTTTAATAAATCTTTCACCGTTATAGGTTGACATTATTATATTAACCACGTATTACTCCAATCTTTTCTTAATTATTCCGTTCTGCTTCTCTTGCCGATAAAAAATCCCATATACCTTACCGCAGATTCAACAATCAGATCCAATAGCGCAAAGTACCTTTTATTCCCGGCAAAATACCTGACTCCCGTCTTAAGATACCTTATGCCCTCCGACTCACTGTTAATCATGCCGAATATCTCTTTATTTTTACGCTGCGATATTGCAATTTGTCTGTTTCTGTAAAACTGCTCTTTTAAGCTCAGATTATGCGAATGAAATACGCAGGCATTACTTATGTATTCTATGCAATAATCATTTATTACTGCCTTATACGCAAAAATCATATCCTCATTAAAATCAGCCTTCCTGTCAAAGCCGTCCAGCTCGTCATAGATTTTTTTACTGTACATGGCACAGACATTTGAACAGAAGAAGGTTTTTATGCCGAGTCTTTCTATATCCTCACGGGATTTTCTTACGCTTGTTTCAGGATAATTGAAGCTTCTGGAAAAGGCCTCAACCTCACCGGCATTTCCATAGGGAATCTGTCTTGCATAGGCAACTGCCGTATCCTTATTTTCAAAAGCTTCATATAAATTCATCGTAAGATACTCATCACACGGAACGGCATCCTGAGTCATGAACAGCAGATAGTCTGCATCGGAAATACATGCACCCTTATGTCTTGTTCCTCCGTGCTTAAAATTGCTCTTCTCTATCTCAACAATTGTAATATCCGAACTGCTTCCGGTAATCCTCTTTTTCAGAATTGAGGATAAGGTCTTTGCGTCAAACTCGTCTGACTTTGTAAGCATAATATAAATATGTCTTATCTTCTTTTCCTGCCGCATAAGCATATTTATACATCTGTATAATCTTCTGTCCGGTTTATAAACGGGAATAATCGCATCGATACTCATATCAAATCTCCATTCCGCCGGGATCTTTACAATCCCATTATTCGTGATTGACCATAGTATATCACAGTTTATTACATATATTGCTTAAAATTTGGTAAATTATTATTAAATATAAAGAAGAAAGCAGTAATTATAAAGTGAACAAACCAACGTAAGTAATATCACTTCAATTACTGCTTAATACTTTATTTTCTCAGCTTACATAAATCTCTTCAAACTCTGTAACCGGAATAGGCTTTGCAAAATAATAGCCCTGGAAAATATCACAGCCCATTTCTCTTAACATCTTAACCTGCTCAGCAGTTTCAACACCCTCAGAAACAACCATCATTCCAAGCCGTTTTGAAAGCTCAATAATCATACTGAGGATAATCCGGCTCTTCTCCTCTTCACTCGATTTTCTCAGGAACTCCATATCAAGCTTAAGCACATCAACATGAATGTTCTTAAGCATATTAAGTGATGAATGTCCGCTTCCGAAATCATCCATTTCGACAATAAAGCCATACTCACGGAATCTGTCAATAAGCATTGTCTGTCTCTGAATATTCATCATAACAGTTGTTTCGGTGATTTCAAGCCTCAAGTTCTTGACATTAATCCCGTAGCTTTCAACAAGGTCCGTAAGAATATAATAAACATCAAGGAAATAGAAATCCTTCGGTGATATATTAACCGAAATAAATAAATCCTCTTTGCCTTCATCCTTCCATTTCTTAAGCAGCTTACATGCAGATTCCCATATATATTTATCTACATCCGCAATAAGACCGTTCCGCTCAAAAACAGGTATAAAATGATTAGGATAAATCAGTCCCTTTTCGGGATGTATCCAGCGTACAAGAGCTTCGCTTCCGATTACCTTTCCGTCTCTTTGAACCTGAGGCTGTAAATACATCTGAATCTGTCCGGTACTCATTGCTTCGGGAAGCATTGCTACAAGCTCCTTCTCGTAGAGAATATCCTTTCTCATTGATTCATCATAATATGCAATCCTATTATGAAAATCATTCTTTATTGTTGCAATTGCCATTCTTGCACGGTCACACATAAGTGATACCGGAATCGTCTTATCAATGATTTCATAAACACCCATATGACAAACCATAGGTGTTGATACATCCTCATTAATTTCTGCCGCAAATGCCTTTATTGAGCCTAATATCAACATATCCTCATCATACAAGAATCTTGGAATCATAAGTGCAAATATATCGTTTTCCAAACGGCCGTAAACAACTCTGCGGGAATTGCCCGCCTTAGAACGCATCATATCCGCAAAGCTTTTCAGCACGGCATCTCCGACCTTTGTTCCGAAGGAATCATTTATCATTTTGAAATCCTTAATATCCGAGCAAATCATGAGAAGCTCCTCGTCCTTATGCTCATTAAGGTATTCAGAAACGCATTCATAGAAGCATTCTTTATTGTAAAGCCCGGTCAGGCGGTCATGCCTTGCGTTAAAACGCTCTGCCTCGTATTTGCTGATTTCCTCAGTTACATCCTGTATAGTAAAATAGCAGCCCTGTGAACGTCTCTTTTCATCAAAAAGTCTGTTATACGAAATCTTAAAATGATATATCCTGTCATCCTTTTTGAAGGTTTTGTTTATTTCATCTATGTATGATCTGCTGAGATAATACTCCTTACACCAGGTTCCGAGCAGTGTATCATTATTATCCTTCAGTCTTGCATCAAGATAATCCTCCGCAAGGCTGTTGCTGTAAATCCTCTTACCTTCCTTATCAAGCACAATCAGTGCAACCGTCATATATTGTACAATCGAATACTGTATTTTACTGAGCAGCTTCTGCGGTGCAAAAACAAGAGTACTGTAAAAAATACACACCGCCATAGCTGCATAACCGAGTATTGATATATCAACAGCCTTATTAAAGGTCATTATATTAAGCACAATTATAACAAGCAGAATAACGCTTATCACAAAATACTTCTGCTTATACATGTCCGGTGCCTTAACGGTTCCGTAAACAAGACTTATAAGGCAGAATACTACAAGCATCAGTATAATTGCATAATGAAAATAGAATAAGGTCTTTAACTCAAGCTCAAAGTAACCTGATTCTCCAAACCATGTTATCGGCTTAAGTTCAAACAAATGTCCGAAGAAAAAGTTCAAAAGCGACGATAACGAATCTACTGTTAATAGTATCAGCATTCCGATTTTATTAACATGCTTCTCAAAACGATTCCCGATATACTCAAGAGAAAAATATAAAAGGAGATATAAAACCCAGTCCGTTGTCACGAAATACAGGCAGTATCCCAACAAATCAAGCTGTTCATTCATTGAGAGTAAAATCAACAGATTCGCAGCAACCGCAATAAACCCAATAATAAGCATTCCTCTTACAACAGAAAGAAGCTTATGCTTCTTTTTTAGCGTTGACATGAAGCAAATCATAACAATTATCATTGATATAATAAATGCCGTTGCTATCGTAATTTTCATAATAATCCCCATTTCTGAGCGACTTGTCGCAAGGAATATCGCAATGGCAATTTGTTTTCGCCCAGAAACAAACAGCCGTAATAAATAGTTTTGAAATAATTAATTAATCTATATCATTTAAAAATGTATCCTCAGGGAAATCAAAATCGTCCGGATTCTCATCTGCATCAGTTGTTCCCGGCATATCTTCCTCACCGTTAATCTGCTGTCTCAATTCGGTTTGATTTTCGTGAAGTGTATCAAGATTGTTCTTTAACGAATTAACCAGCTTTTCGGAAAGCTCCTTACTCTCTCTGTAGGAAACAGACAGAATATGATCCACTTCAATCAGAATATCATTTGTATAGGCAAGCGCGCCGGTTCTTATCTGCTCAGCATCCTGCTCGGCACTTCTTCTTAAATTCTCAGCCTCTGTCTTTGCAGTCTGAACCATTTCATTCGCCTGATAATAAGCCTGCTGCATGATTTCATTTTCATTAACAAGCTTCTTTACATGCTCTCTGGCTTCAGCCTCAATCTGCCTTGCACGTTCCTCTGCCTGAGCAATTATACTGTCTCTGTTTGCAATAATCTTCTGATATCTTTTTATCTCATCAGGTGTACGAAGTCTTAATTCATCAAGAAGATCATAAAGCTCGTCCTTAGGAACAATTACCTTTGTCTGTGAAAGCGGCTGCATCTTGCATCCTTCAATAAATGCATAAATCTCCTCGATAAGCTGTTCGATTCTGGTCTGTGCCATAAAAAATACCCTCCCTATTTACCTTACTGCTTTAATTGCTTTATATTTATTAAAAATATCATCAATTATTTCCGGCGAAACAAAGCCCGTAATGTCGCCGCCATAGCTTGCAACCTCTTTAACAATGCTTGAACTTACATATGAATATTCAACACTTGTTGTGAGAAAAACCGTATCAATATCAGGATTAAGCCTGTGATTTATCTGTGCTATCTGAAGCTCATACTCAAAATCCGTAATCGCCCTCAGACCTCTTACTATTATATTTGCTCCTATTTTTTTTCCGAAGTCAACCGTAAGCCCGTCAAAGCTGTCAACAACAACATTTCCTATACCCGACGTAACCTTCCGTAAAAGCTCCATTCGCTCCTCAACCGAAAACCACGGTCTTTTCTGCTGATTCGGCAGAACGCCTATTACAAGCTTATCAACAATTCTGGCAGATCTCGTAATAATATCAAGATGTCCTCGTGTAACCGGGTCAAAGGTACCCGGATATAATCCTATTTTCATCAGTTCAATCCTCCGCTTTGACTCTAATCATTACACATTTTAAGAAAAACATGTTTATTCGAACCGTATACTTTTTCCCTCGTAACTTCAAAGCCCAGTGCGGCTGCAAAATCAAAATCTGTTTTAACCGAGCTTTCAATAATAATAATGCCGTCCGTCTCAAGTATCGGCATTTTTGAAATACCTTCGAGAATTAGCTTTTCAAAGCCTTTCTCATACGGCGGATCCATAAATATAATATCAAAATGCTTTTTCTCATCAAAAAGCCTTCTGACCGCATCAGCCGCATCACACTGAAGAATTCTTGCCTGACTTCCAAGCCTTGTTGTTTCAAGATTTTTTCTTATGCACTCAATCGATTTAATACTATTCTCAACAAAAACAGCATCTGCCGCTCCTCGGCTGAGAGCCTCAATACCTATTCCGCCGCTTCCGGCAAACATATCAAGAAAACTTATGCCAAAAAGCCTGTTATTAATAATATTAAAAAGTGTCTCCTTTATCCTGTCCGTTGTCGGACGCACCAGCTCTCCGGCCGGTGTAACAAGCTTCAACCTTCCGGCCTTTCCGGCAATAACCCTCATCTGCTTTCTCCGTTCAAAATTAATATTCTCTATCAAGCAAGCTGTCGAACTCAACTATATCAACAGGCTTTGAGTAATAATTTCCCTGCATATACGGACACCCGATTTTCATCAGATAATCTCTCTGCTCCTCCGTTTCAACACCTTCACAAAAAACCTGAAGATTCAGTTTATTTGCCATATCGACAATACACGAAATTATAATCTTGTCCGTCTTTTCAAGCTTCTTTTTCATAAAAATTCGATCAAGCTTTATTCCGTCAATTTTATATTTCGTCAGTGCATTAAGAGCCGAATATCCAGTTCCGAAATCGTCAATAAAAACCTTTACACCGAGCATACGGAGCTTTTCAAGATTCTTGCCGACATACGGAAGATTTGATATATAAACATATTCGGTAAATTCAAGCTCAATATAGGATGCCGGAATATTATATTTAGTAAGCATTGATTCAATAAAATGTACAATTTTGTCATCATACAGATGCATAATTGATACATTCATTGATACCGGCACAATATTTAAATTGTTCTCAATTCTCTTTTTAAGGTATTTGAATACCTGCTCATAAACATAATAGTCGAGCTTTACAATACAGCCGTCCTTTTCAAGTGCGGGCAGAAAGGCATCCGGCAACAGAACGTCCTTACCGTCCTTTCTCCATCTGACAAGAGCCTCCGCACCGATTATTTCAAGCGTATCGCACATAACCTTCGGCTGAAGATTTACGTAAACATCTCCTGATTGCAGTGCACTTTCAAGCGTTGAAACATAATCCGCATTTTTCTTGACATTTTCAGAAATCGAGCTGTCAAAAATCAGGCATCTGTGACCGCTGTTTGCTTTCTTACGTTTTGCTGCCTTTCTTGCAAGATTAGCATTTGAAATCGCTGCTTCAATGTTATCGTTCGATGATTTAATCATATAAATGCCGGTATTGATAATCACATTACAGTCAAAATACTCATCCCTCATACGTTTCGCCATCTTATCACTGATATTGGCAACATATTCGAGAACCTTAGCCTCAGATACTTCATCGCTGCATTTTAAGAGAATAAGAAAATTATCCGAAAATGCTCTGCAGGAGGAAACAATTTTGCCTGAATGCTCATAAATCTGCTTTGCAAAGCTGCGCAGCATTTTATTACCTGAAATATAACCGTATTTCTCATTTATATATTTGAAATTACTGAGATCAACACTTGCAACAACCAGCTGCACTCCCCGTCCTACCAGGAAATTACTCCTGACCTCCTCATAAAAGCGTTCATATTTCGGTAATCTTGTTATTGGGTCGTAATTTATATGTTTCCGGAGTGACTCGTTATTCTTTTCATATTCACGCTTATGAACCAGATAAGAGGTAAGAACACGGCTGAGCTGCTTAAGTATTTTTATATCATTACTGTCCCACTCTGTTCTTTTTGCAGAATCAATAAATTCAATGCTTCCCGTTATAGCCCCGTCTCTGTAAAGAGGAATCTGAATAAACGATTCGACCCTTTCCTTTCTGATGAGCTTAAGCGGGCACTGCCCGTCTCCGTTAAAATACCTTAAAACCCCGTCAGGATCATTTTTAAAGTGTTCTTCCCATGCACTCCATTCACTTTCTTCAATAAAGCGGCGTTCGGTATCAAGAAGTTCCCTTTTTCCGTCACTGCTCCACTCATGCGTGCATTTTATGTAATTTTCTTCTTTTGAAATTTCCTTAATTACAATCATATTCAGCTCAAAAATCTGTCCGATTTTCTCAAGCAGAATATTAATTGACTCCTCATCATTTGAGTTTTCCTCTATAAGCGAAAACACATATTCAACAAGCGGATATTCATTTAAACAATCACTTCTCAGTTCCAAATCGCTCATAAAGACAAACCCCTCCTTTTATATAATATTAATGCATTTTGTAAACAATTGCAATAATATCTACAAAAACAGGGGTTTAATACTTTATCTTAATACAATGTCTTTTTCCTTGAGAAGCTCAAGGCATACCTTAACAGCTTCATTAACCTCTTCACTCTGAAGTGTTCTGTCATCCGCTGCAAAGCTGAGTCTCACCGTCTGGCTTACCTTTCCTTCGGGAAGACTCTCATCCTCGAATATTCCTACATAAGCACAGTTTTTAAGCAGACTGCACTCAGCCTTTCCGATTATTTCACAAAGATATCCGAAGCTTGTATCCTTATCCGTAAGAAGACTTAAGTCTATTGAAATTCCGGGGAATTTCGAAACCTCGCTGAACAATACCGCATCGCTCTGCGCCTGCGCAAAAATCTCATAATCAATTTCAGCAACGGCTGCCGAAAGCTTCTTGTCAATATTTGAAGCAATTCTGGGATTAACTACTGTAATATATCCGGTCTTCTTGCCGTCAATAATTATCTCAGCACTGTTCTTGGGATGAATCCAGTTATAGCTGCACTCACACTGTGCATACTCAAGACTCTTATTCTTAAGCTTCTTAGCCAGATAATCAATAGCAGCCTTAAGCTCCCGCAAAACTTCATTTTCCTTCTTTTCACGGCTTGCAATAACAAGACTTAATGACTTTCTTTCGTTGACAAGTCCGTCCTCCTTAAAGCCCTTCGCAACTCTTCCCGACTCAAACATTCTGATTTCATTAAAGCCTTCAAGGTTTTTATTTACAAAGCCAAGCAGCATCGGTACAATCGTTGTTCTGATAGCCTCATTCTCACCCGTAAGTGAATTTATAATCTTTACATCCGAATCAGCTTTAATTCCAAGCTCCTTATTAAGCTTATTATCATACCAGATATAGCTGTGTACCTCGCTGAAGCTGAATTTCTCTGCAAGGATTTCCTTCGCCTTATATTCATCCTCACGTGCCGAATCCTGTCTTATCGGTGAAAGAAGACTCTTTGTTGAATTAAGCTCGAAATTATCGTAGCCGTATATTCTTGTAATTTCTTCAATTATATCAGCCTTTATTGTTACGTCCTTTGTTGCTCTGAAGCTCGGAACCACCAGACTGAAGGAATCATTATCTCTCTTAACCTCAAATTCCAGAGCCTTAAGTGTCTCTTCAATCTCATCAGATGAAATATCAATTCCTGTGTATTTAA
>JAZNKQ010000040.1:0-7323 GCA_045578645.1 Lachnospiraceae bacterium | reverse complement strand
TTAGCAGATGTCAGTTTTTCCTTGGCAGAAGACAAACGATACCTAATTAAATCATCCAATCTTTTTACCCTCCTCAGCAATATTCCGATAATATGGAAGCGTCTGCCTATATTTCACAAATTCATCGTAAGGAACAACCATCGGAGAAACAATAATGTCATTTTCCAATCCAAGTTCTGCGGACACGTCCCACACTTTCTTTAATTTTGCTTGCAAAACCTCACGAGAGCCCTGAACTAAAGCTACAATATCAATATCGGAACCCTCTGTGTAGTTACCTCTTGCATAAGAACCAAAAAGAATAATTTCAACAATATCTTCTCCATAAACGACCCTATAGCAGTCCACCATAGCCCGCGTTATTCCATTCAATTGAGTTTCTGTACACATCCATATCACCTCCCTGCTGTCTAACATAATCATATGTGAAATATTTGACTATTTCAACCTGCACTTTACACCTTAAACCTATATCCTACACCCCAAATGGTTTCGATATACTGCGGCTTAGCCGTATTAACCTCAATCTTCTCGCGGATTTTCTTGATATGGACGGTTACGGTTGCTATATCTCCTATAGATTCCATGTCCCAGATTGAACGGAAAAGCTCCTCCTTGGTAAATACATGATTGGGATTTTCCGCAAGGAATGTAAGCAGGTCAAATTCCTTGGTTGTAAAGGTCTTCTCCTCATCATTAACATACACGCGGCGGGCAGTCTTATCAATCCGGATTCCCCTGATTTCAATTACCGTATTCTCCTTTACTCCGCTTCCGACAAGACGCTCATATCTTGTCAGATGTGCCTTTACACGTGCGACGAGCTCACTCGGACTAAAGGGCTTTGTCATATAATCATCCGCCCCAAGACCCAGACCTCTTATCTTATCAATATCATCCTTCTTTGCGGAAACCATAATAATCGGCACATCCTTCTGCTCGCGTACCTGTTTGCAGATTTCGAAGCCATCTATTTCCGGTAACATCAAATCAAGAATAATCAGATTAGAGTCCTCATTTATGGCGCGCGAAAGTCCGTTTCTGCCGTCTGTCTCGATTTCCACACTAAATCCCGAAAGCTCCAGATAATCCTTTTCCAGCTCTGCAATCGCAAGCTCATCTTCAATAATCAATATTTTATCCATATATTTCCCGCTCCTTTGTCTTTATCTTCTCCTGTATCACTCTTTATCGGTTTCCGTGCTTTTATCTTTATCCTTTGCCTTTGGCTTTTCCTTTTTAAACCGGCTCCGATCCCAAACACGTCTGATTACATTCGGCTTTGACGTATATTCCGCATCCTCGATTTCATCAAAAACCTCAGCCAGTCTGCTGCCTTCAATCCATTTGGGAAGCGTAAACATAATCGTCGTTCCGACGCCGTATTCACTTGTAACCCGGATTCTTCCGGAATGATCCTCAATTATTTTTTTCGCTATCGCAAGGCCCAGACCGGTTCCGCCCTTCTTTGAGCTTCTTGATGTGTCCGCCCTGTAAAACCTGTCAAAAACATAAGGAAGGTCCTTTTCCTCGATACCGGCACCATTGTCTTCTATCTCAATCAATACAAACTCTCCGTTATCAAGTGTACGTATATCTATCTTTCCTTCCGGCTTATCAAGATACTTAATCGCATTCCCCAGAACGTTGTTTACAACTCTCCTGAGCTGTTCCGGGTCAGCAAGAACCAAGACTCCCGGTTCAAGATTGCTGTGATAGCTTAAGACCGTATTCTTAAGCTCCATATCAAGACTCTGTTCGTCCACACAATCCTCAAAATACTCATCAATATTAAGCTTTTCAAAGTTGTAGGTAACAATATTGCTGTCAATCTTAGTATAGAATGACAGCTCATCTACAAGCACTGCCATGTCTGCGGCTTTGGTATAAATGGTCCGAAGATACTTGTTTCTCTTCTCCTCCGTATCCGCAACCCCGTCCATAATACCTTCCGTATAGCCTTTTATCGCCGTCAGCGGAGTTTTAAGATCATGTGATATGTTGGTTATCAGCTCAACGGTATCTCTCTCATATTGAAGCCTGACCTCACTCTGCTCTTTAAGATGCTTTCTCATCTCTTCAAAATCTTCGCAAAGCTGACCGAGCTCATCCTCCGGGTCTCCCGAAATCGTAAATTCAAGATCCCCGATTTTCATTCTTTTTGTCGCATCCGACAATATTCGAAGCGGTCTTACCACGCTTCTGTAAAGCCATACAACCAGAATAGCCGCCGTAAGTACAATAATTCCCGCAAAGGCTATTACTGCCTGTATCGCAGATAACCTGTACTGCGGAACTATCACCGTCAGGTCAGTAATTACATAAGCCGTAATCTGCTCCCCTGCCGCATCGGTAAAGCTCTGTACCTTAACCAGCACCGGCACCTTACCGCTGAGATACACTCCGCCGTCCTCATCAATGCTATTGATATCCTGCATTATTTGAAGCTCGGAAATACGGTCCTTCACAGAGGGATACTTAATCATATTTCCTATATAAATACATTCCCCGCCCTTCATTACAACCAGATAAGCATTGTTTTCCGCAAGTGTTCTGTTAATACGCCGCTGATACTCCGTATCACATAATATCTCAGGGTTGGCAGAAGCATCCCTCTTTATCTCATCCCAGGTACTCTTTGTCATCCTGTTAAGAAGCTCCATGGGATTTGCAATAATCTGCAGAGTATCTGCCTCCAGCCCGTAGGATTCGTAGATTGAATCCAGCTGATAATTAATAATCAGCACACCGCAGGTCGTAAAGAGGAATATCGGCACAAACAGTATTATAAGAAACGCTATTACAAGACGTTTTTTAAAGCCCATATTAAACCCCATTTCTGAGCGACTTGTCGCGAGGAGTATCACAATGGCTATTTGTTTTCGCTCAGAAACAAGATAGCCATACTAACCGATAGTTAGGTGCGAAATATTAGATAATATGATTTTTCACGCTAAACCCCTTTTCATAAATTCAATCGTTATTTCTAGCACAGACAAACCCCAAAGTCCATATTGTTTATCCTTTTTTAAGAATGAAAATGTACAAAAAACCGTAGAACTGCAATCGCAAATTCTACGGTTAATAAATCTTACTGTGATATTGCCTATTCCGCTATTTCTCTGTACCCTTCGCAGCGCTTACTTCGCTTTTCGAAGCGGTTACCTCAGTCTTTGAATATGTAGCGGAAACCTTTATTGTTGTTGTACTTCCGGCAGCCGCCTTGTCATCTACCTTTCCGAAAAAACTTATCCACTCCTCCATCTTCTTGTAGGTTGCCTCGATGGTTTTCTGCGAAATCTCGGGAAGATCCTCTCCCCATTCCTCACCGGCAAGCTTAAAGCCTTCCTTTATCGCATCAAGCATGCTTTCTGCCAGCTTTACGTCATCTCCTGCAAGTGCCTTTGCAAAGGATACGATACGGTCCGAGGTCTGTTCGATTCCCCAGTATCCGTCCTCAGCTATATCCTTCTTAGCCTGCTCAGATACCTCCTCGGGAACCTCCAGCTGCTTAAATATATCAGCAAGTCCGACTGCATTCGCAGCCGTTCCCGCCTGCTTTAAAAACATCTTCTCAACAAGACTGCGAAGTGATGCCGTTCTTCTTTCCGCATCAGCCTTCAGCTTATCAATTGTCTCAAAATCAACTTTACTGTTCTTGTCTGCCTTTTCGGTACTCTTTTCATAAACCGCCGCATCATCGCTAAAGGATGCCGCTGCCGTTGTTTTTGTTATTTCCGCTGTTACTGAAAGTGATTCATAGGAAGCAGAAATGTTATTTACACCTGTTGTAAGTCCGTTTATCGCCATGCCTCATACCCTCCTTGGTATTATAGTGTATAGGATATATCGACATTCCAAACAGAAATCTTAACCCTAAAATACCAATTCGACATCTTTTATCAGAACATCCGTATAGCTGTAAGAAATACTCTTAACCTGCTCAGGGTCATCACTGTCAAAGCGAATACAAAAGACATGCGGATGCATCTCTGCTATAATACCCTCTGCCACATCGACCTTGTTACGACCGTGATTGGTACGGACAACTACCTTCTTACCCATGTTACTTAAAATCGTATTGTAAATACGACAAATATTTGCCGGCTGTCTCATAATTCTCTCCTATCCGCAGTGCATTCCTCCATTACTCCATCTGTTGAAGTCAGCTTGCCTTTTCTATTTTTCCCCGGTAGCATTATAGCACATTATTGTGGTAAAGTCAAAAAATTTTCAGACAACTCATTGTCTCCATCGTATTTAGACAGAAAAATATGCACAAATTTGAATCCTATTTCTATACATATTTTCCAAAGACTTACATCAAATTATACACTTTTCCTGAATCGCAAGAGTAAAAGTGCACAATTTATTTTGTAAATCATCACTTAAATATAACAGATTTATCAATAAATTCAATTTTGACCACAATATATGGGTATGTACAAACTAGCGACACTAAATCTTGTTGTGAAGGTCCTAAAAGCTCACTTGAGAAGACAATATCACTCTCGGTAAGATACACACCGTTAACGGCAATACTGTAGCCCCCGCTGTTTTGCTCCCCATAGCCTCTGGCAATATAAAGGTATCCCTCCTCCTGATAGGTTGTCATAAAGGCTTCCTTTTTTGACTCGTTAATTGTTTTTAGCAATGCTTCCGGAACATCTGCCTCCTGCAGCACCGTAAATTCAATATCCTTCAGCTTTACCTCTTCCTTCTCCGCACTGCAGCCGGACATAAAAAATACAAAGGCCGCCAGAATTAATACTGCTTTTCTTATCTTCACTTAGTTCTCCTCAACATTGTTATTTAATTATATGCCACTTTTTCTAAAATTAACCATGTTTACAATAATCCCGGCTATAACTGCGGCAGGGAAATCACACAAGGTCAATGCTGCCTTAAAAAAAATGTTGACAAATCCTTATGGCACTCATATAATGACAACCAACTTGTTAAACCTTTGATTAAGAGTAGTAGCTGTCCGGGATGATTTCAGAGAGCCGCAGAAGGTGCGATTGCGGTATCGGAGCGTTCAGTGAATGGACTTATGAGGGCGGGAGGAAAGCGTGCAGACGCGAGTAATGACCGACGGTGGCTCGAACCGTTATCAGCAGAGCGTGTATTACAAGCAGATTTGCAAGAGTACATGATAAAGTGGCGTTAAGCAATAAGGGTGGTACCGCAGAGATATAGTCTTTGTCCCTATAGGGGCAGAGACTTTTTTTATTTTACGTCAGAGCAGCTATTCTTTCTGTCTTATACACTTAATCCCGGGTAGCAGGTAATTCAATCAACGGAGGTTATCAATATGAGCAAAATTCCTTACAAAATTTACTTAACCGAAGAGGAAATGCCAAAGCAATGGCATAACCTCAGAGCTGAGATGAAGCAGCTTCCCGACCCCTTTATCAATCCCGCGACAATGGAGCCCTGTACCGCTGCCGAGCTTGAAAAGGTATTCTGCAAAGAACTCGTAGAGCTGGAGCTTAATACTACAAAGGCATACTTTGATATTCCCGAAGAAATTCTGGCATTTTATAAAATGTATCGTCCTTCGCCCCTTGTCCGCGCATACTGTCTTGAAAAGCAGCTCAATACGCCGGCTAAAATTTATTACAAATTTGAAGGAACCAATACGTCAGGCTCCCATAAGCTTAATTCCGCCGCTGCGCAGGTATATTACGCAAAAAAGCAGGGGCTTACAAGGCTCACAACCGAAACGGGTGCCGGGCAATGGGGAACCGCGCTGGCAATGGCTGCCGCTTACTTCGGACTTGATCTTACCGTTTATATGGTAAAATGCTCTGCCGAACAGAAGCCTCACAGACGGTCTGTTATAGAAACCTACGGAGCAAGGGTAATCGCCTCTCCCTCCGATACGACAGATGCCGGTCGACGTATTCTTGCAGAGAATCCGAATAATTCAGGCTCCCTCGGATGCGCAATTTCCGAGGCAATGGAAACCGCCCTCAAAACGGATAACTGCCGTTATGTCCTCGGCAGCGTGCTGAACCATGTTTTGATACATCAGTCGATAATCGGCCTTGAAACAAAAAAGGCCTGTGAAAAATACGATATACAGCCTGATATGATTATCGGATGTGCCGGCGGCGGTTCTAACCTCGGCGGTCTTATATCGCCCTTCATGGCAGATAAAATTAACGGAAAAAATGATATCCGCTTTATCGCTGTCGAGCCCGCTTCCTGTCCGTCTCTGACCAGAGGAAAATACGCTCTTGACTACGGCGACACAGGACGAATGACGCCTCTTATGCGCATGTACACCCTCGGAAGCGGCTTCATCCCCTCCGCAAATCATTCCGGAGGTCTACGCTATCACGGCATGTCTCCGATTATTTCAAAGCTTTATCACGACGGATATATGGAAGCACGCGCGGTTACGCAAACAAAGGTTTTTGAAGCCGCAGTTCAATTTGCGCGTTGTGAGGGCACGCTTCCCGCCCCGGAATCATCACATGCCATCCGGGTTGCAATCGACGAAGCAATAAAATGTCGCGAAACCGGCGAAGAGAAAACAATTATCTTCGGACTTACCGGCACGGGATATTTTGACACTACCGCATATAAAGCCTTCCTTGACGGTAAAATGCCGGACTACATCCCGAATGATGACGAATTACAGCGCAGCTTTGCCCTGCTGCCCGAAAACACTCTGTAGTAGCACAGATTGAGTAATAATCCCACCATTCCCATAATATACTGTAGGTATACGGGACTTAACCGTCCCGAACGGGGATTAGTGATGCTCCCTACGACAATCAGCTCAGAAACGGGGATTATTATGAATACATATCAAAGATTAATCGGATATTTCTATTCTTATGATAATAATGTAAGAAATAACTGCGCCGGCTTCGCAAAGCTCGAGATGCGCGAAAACAGCTGCCGGATAATGATTAAAGCCAATATATGCAATCGGAACGGCTTTTGTGCACTGATATACGGAATCTACCCATATGGCGATAAGCTCGGGCTCCGTATACTTGACCGCACAATCATTACCCGCAGCACAATAGAGCTTCGGCTTGAAAGCGTACAGGCAGAACAGGCTTGCAATCTGCTCGGTATCCTTATCCGTCTTTCGGAAACATGTTACTGCGCTGCCACCTGGTCCGGAAGCAGTGTTGCCGGGGAGGATCTTATTCTCATCCCGGAGGGAGACGCGCAGCCACCTGTCTGCGAACTCACAAGCCCGAAAAAAAACGCGCTGCCGCCTGCCTGCGAACTCACAGTCCCGGAAAAAGAAGCGCTGTCGCCTGCCTGCGACCTTACAGTCCCGGAAAAAGAAGTGCTGCC
>JAZNKQ010000039.1:0-9272 GCA_045578645.1 Lachnospiraceae bacterium | reverse complement strand
CAAAAAATTATTAGGTTTTTGAAATAAAGCTGCTTATTTCTGTGTTTTGTTTCAAAAAGTCTTTTTCACAAACGTTATAACTGTTTTTCTTCTCATGTACTCCCTGTAACTCATTACATACAATTCATCATAACCATTTCTTATGATAGGAAACGGCATATCAATGCTCCAACATGTTTTCAATGAATATCCCGTAGCCTCTGGTTGGGTCTTTTACAAGAACATGGGTGACTGCACCTATTATTTTGCCGCTTTGCAGTATAGGACTCCCCGACATCCCCTGAACTATCCCGCCTGTTATTTCCAGCAGCTCAGGGTCGGTTATGTGTATTACCATTCCCTTGCTGTGATTGTTGCTGCTCATGTCAACACGCTCTATTTCGATGTCATAACATTCAACTTCACCTCCTACGGAGGACAGTATCTGTGCAGGACCGACCTTTATTTCCTGCTTGAATGCTATGTCAATAAAGCTTTTTTCATCAATTCCGAGTATATCGCAGGTGTTTGAGCAGCTTATATCCGCATTTCCGTATATGCCCTGTCTTGTGTTACTGTCAAGGCTGCCGAGCTTTGACAGACTGTCCTTATGGATTACTCCGCTCAATTCACCCGGAGTTCCTGCCACTCCTTTTGTAATTGACACAATATCTGCGGTATATGAGCTTCCGCCTGCCGTTTCTATGAGCAGACCCGTGTCAACATCTGTTATCCCGTGTCCGAGAGCCGCCATTCTCCCGGCTGAGCTTATATAAGTCAGGGTTCCTATACCCTGCGTATCATCTCTTATCCAGGCTCCGATTTTATAGGTTCCGTCCGATGCAAGTATCGGATAGACAAGAAGCTCTGTTTCCTTTTCATTTCGCCTTACAGTAAGCCTGATATTATCACCGCCGCATTTTTGTATCTCATCGATAAGCAGCTCTTTTTCATTTACATCAACACCGTTTATATTAACAATATAGTCACCTGATTTTAGAATATTATCAGCCGGCTCATAGGTCTTCCCGTCTTTTCCCGTAATTGTTCCGGTTCCGAGCACCATAACTCCGTCGGTTTCTATTATGAGGCCGATTAAGGATCCACCGGCTATCACCTGGGGAGTCTCAACAACATTCAGCTCAACTGTTTTTAACGTAAACAGCCCGAAAAGCTTAAGGTCAAGCTCATAGTTGCCTATCGTGTTTGCATTTAATACAACCTCATCCGCAAAATCAAGTGATAATGCGCCTTCCGGTATATTGGTTTTCGTTTTTCCCACAACAGAAATAGTGTCTGTGTTTAGTTCCCCCTCAACCGGTATACCCAGATTAAAACTCTCATTCTTGTTTATGGAAAGCCTGAGCTCGTCCGGCAGTTTTCTGAATATCGTAAAATAGCAGGTAATAACTAATGCAATAATTGACAAAATCAATGCGATTGTAATCAGTAATCTATACTTTCTTTTGCTCAAGCGTATGCACCCCTCTGTTTTTGTACTAAAAAAAGAAGACATGCTGCCATATCTTCTTTCTACGCTTATTATATGTATAAATCAACTTTTCAATCTTGAATTATATGGTAATACGCTTTCTGATTTCCAGCTTTTTATCACATGCAAGTGCTTTCATTTCCTTTGCGCTGGCACGTGTATTCAGCGTAATTTCAGCTCCGCCTAGTAATCTTGCAAGCTCATTTTCTGCTTCCTCTTCATTAAGCCGTCTGATAAGCGTTGTTGTTCTCTCTTTATCTGCCACCTTCTCAATTCCGAAATGTGAATCAGCCATGGCGGCAATCTGAGGAAGATGCGTAATGCATATTACCTGATGATTTGCTGAAATTCCCGCAAGCTTTTCGGACACCTTCTGTGCGGTTCTTCCGCTGATTCCCGCATCGATTTCATCAAAAATCAACGTTCCGATATCATCCTTCGCCGCAAGAACCGACTTAATCGCAAGCATTATTCTTGACAGCTCACCGCCCGAAGCAATCCTGCCCAGTGATTTAGGCTCCTCACCGGGATTAACTGATATCAAAAACTCAGCAGTATCAATTCCGTCAGAACCAAAAGCATCCCTGCTCCCAAATTGAATTTTGAAAATCACCCTGTTAAAATTAAGCTCACTCAGTGATTCGCAAATCCTGCCTTCCAGCTCAACCGCATTTCTTTGTCTCAGCTTCGAAAGCCTTTCCGAAAGCTCCGAAAGCTTCTTTTCGGATGTCTTAAGAGCGAAGCTTAACTTTTCAACATATGCGTCGTATTCCTGAAGCTTACTAAGTCTTTCGGCCGCCCTTTCGGCATAAACAGCAATCTCACTTACACTGTTACCGTATTTTGATTTCAGATGCGAAATTATGTCAAGACGCTCTTCAATGGCAATAAGCCTCTCACTACCGTCCGGCATATCCTCAAGATAATCTGACATCTCGCGATATAAATCACTTATGCAGCTGTCGATATCATTAATTCTCTCAAAGAATTCATCAATTTCATCTGAAAGACCGCTTATTCGTGACAATGCCTTTAAGGCATTCCCCGTAAACTTACCGCAGCCGTCTTCACCGTTCAAAAACTCACATGCCGAGGAAATTCCGTCAGAAATAACCCTTGAATTAGAAAGCAGCTTATACTCTGCTCTCAGCTGCTCTTCCTCACCTTCCTTTAGCTGTACCTGTTCAATCTCGTTAAGCTCAAAGGAGAGAAGGTCGGCCTCCCGCTGTCTTGCGGAAGCATCAAGCTTCATGCTTTCATTTTCTTTACGCAGCTTGCAATAAGCGTCGTATTCATTTTTAACGTCTTCCTTCAATAAAGCTGCTTCGGCTCCGGAAAACTCATCAACAATCTCAAGATGCTTTGCATTATCAAGAAGTGACTGATGCTCATGCTGCCCGTACAAATCAATCAGATATGCCGCAATCTGCTTTATCGCAGCTGCTGTTGCAACCTCACCGTTTATCCGGCTCACACTTCTTCCGTTTATTCCGAGCTTACGTGAGATAATAATCTCACCGGCCTCAATGTCAAAACCTGATTCTGCGGCAGCCTCTCGCGCCTTTTCGGATATATCCGAAAACGTAAGCTCGGCAAGTGCATAATCTGCGTTTTTGCCGATAATATCCTTTTGCACTTTTGCACCGAGCGCCATATTTACGGCACCAAGAAGAATCGATTTTCCCGCTCCCGTTTCACCAGTAAGTGCATTAAGATTATCGGTCAAATCGATATCCGCCTCATCAATTATCGCAAAATTTTTGACATGTAGGTTAGTCAGCATATTTATTCATCCCAGTTATGATATACATTCTGTACATCATCATCCTCATCAAGAAGATCGAGTGTTTTGTTAATCATCTTAATATCGTTATCATCCGTCAGCTCAACATATGTCTGCGGAATCATTGTTACCTCTGCCTGAAGCATCGGAACCTTAGCATTCTCAAGTGCCTCACGCACCTCACTGAAGCTGTCGGGATCGGTAATAACCTCATAGCTTTCCTCTTCGTCGGCAAAGTCCTCTGCTCCCGCATCAAGTGCAAGCATCATCAGCTCATCAGCATCCATCTCGCACTCTTCCTTATCAATGATAATCTGACCCTTCTTATCAAACATAAAGGATACACAGCCCTGAGTACCGACATTTCCGTTACCCTTTGTAAACGCATTTCGTACATTTGCTGCAGTTCTGTTTTTATTATCTGTAAGCGCCTCAACGATTATGGCTGTACCATTAGGACCGTAGCCCTCATATGTTACAAATTCGTAATTAACATTGCCCATATCTCCGGCTGCTTTCTTAATACTGCGCTCAATCGTATCATTAGGCATGTTATTTGACTTTGCCTTGGCAATAACGTCCTTAAGCTTGCTGTTATTGGCGGGATCTGCACCGCCCTCCTTAACAGCTACCGCAAGCTCTCTTCCGAGTCTTGTAAATATTTTACCCTTAGCGGCATCGTTTTTCTCTTTCTTATGCTTTATGTTTGCAAATTTTGAATGACCTGACATCTTATCCTCCATTCCGAACCGTAGCGCAGGAATCCGCGTGAGAAATTCACGAATGTGATTTTTCACACTATCCTCCCAATGGTTCTTTATTTTATTTATTTCTTTTTGCTGTGAATGAGCCTGTTTATTTTCTCAACAACATGCTCTGTATCTTCAATGGTCTTAACCGCGCACATAATTGTATCATCACCTGCTATGCATCCGAGAACACCGTCAAGATGTAATGAATCAAGTGCAGCCGCAACTGCCATTGCCATTCCCGACACTGTCTTTACAACAATTATATTCTGTGCCATATCAATTGAAATCAGACCATCACAAAGAACTCTGATATACTTTTCGGACACATTTGCTTCATGTCCGCTGATAACAACATATTTCTGCTTACCTGACTCAGTGGCAACCTTAATAAGCTTAAGCTCACGTATATCTCTCGATATGGTAGCCTGAGTTACCTGATAGCCGGCATCCTGAAGCATTGATGCCAGCTCTTCCTGAGTTTCAATTTCATACTTCCCAACCAATTCTATAATTTTGCTTTGTCTCCCCGGCTTCATCTCTTCCTCCGTTTATTTCAATTTCGCATGCAAGAGTTTAAAAAAGCTGTATTCCTTCAACCTGATAAGCTTCGTCTTCTTCTTTGAGCAACCTATTTTTATTGCGGAGCCCGGTGTAAGTCCGGCACGCTCCTGCCCGTCGATTACAACAACCGCTTCCTCACGGCTTCCGTTATTTCTTTCTTCAAAGGTAATAACAATGGAATCCCTGTTTGAAGTAACAATGCTTCTTGAATTCATTGTATGCGGACATATCGGGGTTATCACCATAAGCTCAGCCTCAGGTGTAACCACAGGTCCACCGCCTGATAAGCTGTATCCCGTTGAGCCCGTGGGCGTCGCAACAATTACTCCGTCGCCGTTATACGTACTCACCAGTGAGCCGTTTACATAAACATTCAATGAAATAAGTCTTGTCGAACTGCCCTTAGAAATTACCACATCGTTAAGAGCAATATATTCACTGTTCTCTTCCTCTGACAGGCTTTTTCCCGATGTGCCTTCCGCTTCAAGCGCCTCATCCAAAGCAAGCGGACGCGCTGCCCAGATCATCATACGATTTTCAATCGTAAAATCATCATTAACCAGAGCATCGACGGCATGCTTAATATCCGGCAGCTCAACCGTTGACATAAAGCCGAGAGTTCCGAGATTAATACCTATAATCGGTATCTCCCTTCCGACAAGATTCCTTGCTGCCTGAATCATTGTTCCGTCACCGCCAAGCACTATACAGCAATCTGTATCCTCCGGTACGGACGCATAATCTGCATAACCGAAATTCTCGTTATTTATTTCCTGCAGAATACAATATCTGACCTTTTTCTCTTCGAGGTATGCCGTAAGCTGCTTTGTGAAGCTTAGGTCAGCATCTTTTGTTCTGTTTGTTACTATACAAAAATTTTTCATATTGAAGAGTGTGCCTCCCTAACAGTGCTGTTAATCACTTCATCATCAAATCCGCTGCAGATTTCCTCCGGATTACTTCTGTTCTTCATATATGCAAGATATTCGATATTGCCTTCGGGACCGCGTATCGGGGAGTAATCAAGCGCCAGCATGGCAAAGCCTGCTTCGGCAGCAAAATTACTGATGCTCTTTATTACCTCAACATGCACTTCAGGCTCTCTTACCACACCCTTTTTTCCGACCTTTTCACGCCCGGCTTCAAATTGAGGCTTAATCAGGCATACGATTTCGGCATCCGGCTTCATAAGCTCCTTTACCGGAAGAAGAACCTTGGTAAGTGATATAAACGCTACGTCAACAGAAACAAAATCAACCTTTTCTCCAATATCTTCTAAGGTCACATATCGGATATTGGTCTTCTCCATTGATATTACTCTCTCATCCTGCCTCAATTTCCAGGCAAGCTGATTGGTGCCGACATCAATGGCAAATACCTTCCTGGCACCGTTTTGAAGCATACAGTCCGTAAAACCGCCGGTAGAAGAACCGACATCCATGCAGACACAGCCGTCAAGCTTAAGATTATGACATTCTATTGCCTTCTCAAGCTTATAGCCGCCCCGGCTTACATATTTCATTTGTACGCCCTTTATCTCAATACTGACATTGTCAGGGAACATCGTTCCGGCCTTATCTTCCCTGCAGCCGTCAACAAATACGTTCCCTGTCATGATTATGGCCTTCGCCTTCTCACGTGAATCTGCCAGTCTTCTGTTTACAAGCAAAACATCAAGTCTTTCTTTCACGAAAAAACCTCTACTTTATCTGAGCCTCTACTGCTTCCTTAACCTTAGCAACAGCCGCATCTATTCCGGCAGGATTCTTTCCGCCCGCCTGAGCCATATTGGGACGTCCGCCGCCACCGCCGCCTACAAGTGAAGCAACCTCTTTAATAAGATTACCTGCGTGAGCACCGGCCTTAACAGCAGCGTCTGTAGCCATCGCAATAAGATTTACCTTGCCGTCAAATGCAGATGCAATGAACACAACACCCTCGCCAAGCTTTTCCTTAAGCTGGTCGCCAAGATTTCTCAGACCGTTCATATCAACATCCGCAACCTTTGTGGCAAGAACCTTAACACCCTTAACCTCAATAATCTCACTCATTACATCACCAAGTGCGGAGTTAGCAAGCTTACTCTTAAGCTTTTCGTTTTCTGACTGTAATGACTTAAGCTCCTCCAGCATGGATTCAATTTTCTTAACAAGTGATGAAGGCTCTGTTTTTGCAGCCTTTGCAGCGTTATTGAATTCCTTTTCAAGATTCTTGTAGTACTCAATTACTCCGCCGGCAGTAATTGCTTCAATACGTCTGACACCGGCAGCAATACCTGCCTCAGATAAAATCTTAAACTGCGAAATAGCAGCTGTATTTGCAACATGTGTACCGCCGCAAAGCTCTACACTGAAATCTCCCATTGAAACAACACGCACCGTATCACCGTACTTTTCTCCGAAAAGTGCCATTGCTCCGGTTTTCTTAGCGTCCTCAATAGACATTTCCTTTGTGCATACTTCAAGACCTGCTGCGATTTCTCTGTTAACTATCTCCTCAACCTTCTCAAGCTCTTCCTTTGTCATTGCTGAGAAATGAGTAAAGTCGAAACGGAGTCTTTCATCCGAAACAAATGAACCTGCCTGCTCAACATGTGAGCCGAGAACCGTTCTTAATGCCTTCTGAAGAAGATGTGTTGCTGAATGGTTCTTACAGGTTGCAGCTCTTGATGCTTCGTCAATCTTCATTGTAACAGTGCTGCCAACCTTAATCGAACCGGCAGCCACAGTTCCGATATGACCGATTCTTCCGCCCTTAAGCTTAATGGTCTCCTCAACATCAAATTCAGCAACTGTTTCGCCGTTCTCAAGGATTAAAATCTTTCCTGAATCTCCCTGCTGACCGCCCATTGTAGCGTAGAAAGGAGTTTTATCAACTATTACGGTACCGTTCTCTCCGCCTACAAGCTCATCGCAAAGCTCATTTTCACCTGTAAGTACAAGTACCTTTGCCTCGCAGCAGTTCTCAGTATATCCGACAAACTCTGAGGTAATCGAAACATCGATTTTATCATATACAGTTGCATCAGCACCCATATAGTTTGTTGTCTTACGTGCTGATTTTGCATTCTGCTTCTGAACGGTCATTGCCTCTGCAAAGCCTTCCTCATCAACCTTAAGTCCCTTTTCCTCAAGAATTTCCTTTGTAAGGTCGATAGGGAAACCGTAAGTATCGTAAAGCTTAAATGCATCAGCTCCGCTTAAGGTCTTACTGCCTGCGGCCACGGTTGCTGCTTCCATTTCTGCAAGAATTGAAAGCCCCTGGTCAATTGTCTTATTAAACTTATCTTCCTCGATTGTAAGAACCTTAAGAATATAGTCCTTCTTCTCCTCAAGCTCGGGATAACCGTCCTTTGAATCCCTGATAACGGTTGTGCAAAGCTCTGCAAGGAACTTGCCCTTTATTCCGAGTAAACGTCCGTGTCTTGCGGCACGTCTTAAAAGTCTTCTCAGAACATATCCTCTTCCTTCATTTGAAGGAATGATTCCGTCTGAGGTCATAAATGTAACAGAACGGATATGGTCGGTAATCAGTCTTATTGATACATCCTTCTTCGGATCCTGCTGATATGTTACACCTGCAATCTCGCATACCTTATCACGAAGTGCCTTCATCGTATCAATATCAAATACGGTTGCTGCATCCTGAACAACACTTGCGAGACGCTCAAGACCCATGCCGGTATCAATGTTTTTATTGGTAAGCTCTTCATAGCCTCCCTTACCGTCACCGTTAAACTGTGTAAATACGTTATTCCAAACCTCCATGTATCTGTCACAGTCACAGCCGACCTTACAGTCGGGCTTTCCGCATCCGTATTTTTCGCCGCGGTCATAATAAACCTCTGAACAGGGACCGCAGGGACCTGCGCCATGCTCCCAGAAATTATCTTCCTTACCGAAACGGAAAATTCTGTATGCGGAAACGCCGATTTTCTTGTTCCAGATTTCAAATGCTTCATCATCATCAAGATAAATTGAAGGATAAAGCCTGTCCTCCTCAAGACCTACAACCTTTGTTAAAAACTCCCAGCACCATTCAATCGCTTCGTTCTTAAAATAATCCCCGAATGAAAAGTTACCGAGCATCTCAAAAAATGTAAGATGTCTTGCTGTCTTTCCTACATTCTCAATATCATTTGTTCTTATACACTTCTGACATGTTGTCACTCTTTTTCTGGGCGGTATCTCCTGGCCGGTAAAATACGGCTTAAGGGGCGCCATACCTGCATTTATAAGTAATAAGCTCTTATCATTCTTGGGAACAAGCGAAAAGCTGTTCATCTTAAGATGATCCTTACTTTCAAAAAACTCAAGATACATTCTTCTTAATTCATTAACCGTATACTTCTTCATTATTGCCTCCGTATTGTAACTCACTTTAAAATAGCTGATGGTACAAGCTTTAACCATCAGGCGGTAAATAATTATAAGCTTTTATGCATTGCTTGTCAACAAACGTACCTCAGTGAAGGCGCTTATTTCTGCACAAAAATACTGCCTGATTTTTGTATTTTTAGTCATGTATGTTTTCACACTACACCTTTCATGTAGCATCTGTGGCACATGGCGACATACGCATCATCGGCACCGATTAATATCTGATCTCCGTCATATATTATCCTTCCGTTACTGTAGCGTGCATTCATTGTTGCTTTTCTTCCGCATCTGCACATTGTAACGATTTCACGTATGGTATCGGCAAC
>JAZNKQ010000038.1:0-41633 GCA_045578645.1 Lachnospiraceae bacterium | reverse complement strand
CATCTCGCTGCCAAGGGGTATGGTGGCACGTCGCCTATACTCTTCCCGCACTTTTTCGCGCCTTCGCTCTTCGGCAAGCTGTATTTCTTTTTGGCGTTGTATTTCAGCTTGCTTTTTAAACCACGCTGCTTTCTCGTGATCGCCCTGAAGTTTCATAATCTGATATTGTAAATCCAGTTTGGTACTTCCTGTCGTATTTTGCGCTTCTTCCCTTAGCTGACGCAACTTTTTCTTCTTTTCTTCCAGTAACCTCTGTTCCTCCTTTTCCTTTTCCTCCCGTATTCTCTGCTCCTCTTTTTCTTTTTCTTCCCGTAATCTCTTTTGCTCTTTCTCCTTCCTTATCAGCGCAGCTTCTTTTTCCGGCAAATAATATTCTTTATATCGCTCGGCTTTTGGACCATAAAGAAAAGTGTAGTCAGAAAACAACAGTTCATCCGATTTGTACCTGTATTTCCTTTTAAGTCTGGCTAATTTTTTATCTGATGGTGCATAAATACTTAATATACGGGTTGAAACAGGCTCAAACAGTATTAATGCAACCGCAAGGGGAAATATGTAAGCAGGTGCAATTGTAAAATGAATAGCCTGTGAGGCCGTAGTATTTGCAGCAAGAATTGCAGCAGCGCATAGAACCATTTCTGCAAAAAGAATGATAATATCCTTTTTCTTTTTTGGGTAAACATTGAGTGGATTTTTTACATACAGATATACTGAAAAAGCCAATAAAATGCATGTGCAAAGAAGATTAGCTGCTCGGAGCGCACCGGAACCTGTATATATGCTGCAAACCGCCTGCATAGTGAGAAGTAAAACGGAGAGCTCGTGCAGCACGGAAATTGCCGAGAAAAACAAATAGCAGGGTCTTACAAACTCTTTCTGGAGTTTTGAGTTGCCAGATATATTAAGTGAGAAGCGGGAAAAATGGCGCGGATGTATTCGGATAAGAATATTTAATTTCCACTGAGCCCCTAAAAATGCAGTACAAAGCAGAAGCACCGGTGTAAAAAATACTAAATCAGGGTTGGATATTACGGAAATAAAAATAGCAGCAGCAGTAAAAAAAGCAATTATGTGAACATCATTTAGTATTCTGTTTAACAAGAATGAAAGAAAAACAAGATGGGGAGATAATATGCAGGCATAGGAAGTGCTGTGCAATTTTTCCCCGTAATATAGAAAGAGATGCTTGGAGTTATCAGCTTTGGCGGTCGCATAGGTTCTTTTCTTATAGCTGGCTATAAAATAACGCGGGAGCCAGACCTCTTTATCTATTTTACAGAAGCTGTGAGAGGGACCGATATCAAAGGAACCGCTTAAAACATTTTTTTTGCGGAATACACATAATAAAATAACAGCAGTAATAATAAAAACAACTTGCAGAGCTGAATAAATGAAAGTAGGCATAATCCAATCTCCTTTGTAGTAAATACCTTTTATAATTATAGTATAAAAGACAAGGCTTTACAATAAATAAAGCTTCTTCTTAAGTTTTAAAGGGGTGCCGCCGGAAGCAGAAATAGAGCACTGCGTATAGAATAATGATGGAGATGGAATTGAAGTGAAAATTTGAATGAAATATTATGCCATGGTACTACATAATTATATGTGATTATGCGGGAGTTGCTACGTAGACAAAATTTGTAAAGTGATTAAATGAAGAATAAGAAAGGTTTTTCTGTTCCGAAACGGGTATTTTTTGAGGGTTTTAGCCCTGACAGGAATAAAATGACTGTAAGGAGGCGCAGAAAATGTTGAAAATAGATTTTTTGAATAAGAAAAACGGTGGAGGCTTTGAAATAGAAAAAGGAGTGGGGTGGCAGTTTTGCGTATTGGAAAGCTGCTTTAAAAACTATCATAATGAGACCTGTTTTAAAGGTGGTGTATTTGTATTTGCAAATGAATGGCTGACCTTCCGGGCATTAGACGACAGGAATACGATATATGAAGTAAAACTGAGTGCTGCAGAAGCTGGCGAAATACGGTTTTGGGCTTCGGATAAAAAGTCTCTGTTCAATGACGGTCCCTTGAGAGAGTATAAGAAAGATAACGGAGAAATAGAGATAGCTGCGTTTTTGAAGGATAAGAATAAGCAGGAAAAAATAATTATATGTGAAAAATCGGTGAGGTTTCCGGATAGCCGGCCTTACACCCAGACACTTGCAATGGAAACGGATAGAAGTAGTGATTTGTTAAGGTTTTATGTCACGGTAGCATACCGGACCGAATCCGAGGAAGAACACACGGAAAGCATTTCTTCAAAGAAGATAAGGAATAGAATAAAGACAATGACGTTGGATAACGAAGTTACATTCGATTTTAACAATCATTCCTTTATGGAAATCATGAAAAAAATCGAAATATATTGTGCAAGGAGAAACTTAACGCTCTCTTTTTGCCGTAAGGATTATATGCTGCCGAGTATTGGTGTCGATATTCCTAACACGGTAGTTACGTCAGATAACTTTGAAATCATGTTTGAATTCGAAGAGGTAAGCATGGTTTGTGTGGCAAAAAGTATTATGAACAGCACGTCATATACGGATACGTCAGGTGCTGAATACAGCATCGGAAATATTGTGCGGGAAACCCGGAAGGGGAAAAACGGACATATTTTCATAAATGAGTATGGTGCTGCGGATATGTGTAAAGAAGTGTATCCGGAGGAGAATAAATATATTTTCGGCTGTTGGTTTTATTAATAACCTGATAGAATGCCGTAAACAGCTCGTTCTTTATTTCCCGGAGAAGATATGATACGATATGCTATATGCTTATATGGGGAGAAAGCCATGAAATACATCGAGAGACATCCAAAGATTATGATAGTTGTGGGGATTCTGGGGATTTCCATGTCTGCGATATTTGTAAGATATTCTGCGGCACCATCCGCTGTGACGGCAGCGTTTCGGTTACTGTGGACTGTAATTCTGATGTCTCCGGTTGTATTTGGGAAAAGAGAGGTACGTCGGGAGCTGCTTGCGCTGGATAAAAAGAAGGTGTGTATAAGTGCGGTAAGCGGGCTGTTCCTGGCCATACATTTCGTATTATGGTTTGAGTCGTTGCAGCATACAACAGTGGCGAGCTCCACTACGATAGTCTGTACAGAGGTGATTTGGGTTGCTCTTGGATTTTGTATCTTTATGAAGGGCAAATTGAAGGGGAAATCAATTTTAGCAATTACAATTACTGTTGCGGGAAGTATTGTGATTGCATGTGCAGACTCCGTTTCAGGCGGAGTACATTTGTTTGGGGATGTGCTTGCGCTGCTGGCAGCTGTAGCGGTTGCGGTATATACACTGATAGGGCGTATGATTCGTGAAAAGGTATCGACAACAGTTTATACATATGTAGTATATTCTGCATGTGCGCTTGTACTCGTATTGACCTGTTTGGTACAGGGGTATTCAATTTTTGGCTATGGGATAAGTGCAATTGTTGTTGGAGCGTTACTTGCAGTTTTTTCTACTATTTTAGGTCACAGTATATTCAGCTGGTGTCTGAAATATTTTTCTCCGACCTTTGTGTCTGCGTCAAAGCTTTGCGAACCTGTAGCAGCGGCTGTATTTGCAGCGCTTTTGTTTTCAGAGGTACCGGCAATTCCCGTATTTGCAGGTGGTGCTATGATACTTGGAGGAGTGCTTTATTATTCAAAAATCGAAAAGGCAGAGTAATGCGAAATGCGGTTGATGAGAAAGAGGGAGGCTGTTTAAGTGGATATTCAGAAGTTGTCGGCAAAATATACGGTCAGAAAACTAAATGAAAACGATATTGATGCCGTGTATCAGGTGATGAAGGAAAATCCGCTGTATTTTCAATATTGCCCGCCAATGGCAACGCATCAAAGCATTTTGGGTGATATGAAGGCTTTGCCGCCGGGGACAACCTATGATGATAAATATTACATGGGATTTTATGAAGGTGACAGTCTGGTGGCGGTGATGGATCTGATTTTGAACTTTCCCGACAGGGAAACAGCATTTGTCGGATTCTTTATGCTGAGTTACGGGTTTCAGGGCAAAGGACTCGGAACGCAGATTGTTAAGGATTGCTTCGGGAGTTTGAAGGAATGTGGCTATCGATACATTCGTCTTGGCTTTGTAAAGGGAAATCCGCAGAGTGAGGCTTTCTGGGTGAAGAATGGTTTTGTAAGGAACGGTATCGAAGATGTACAGGAGCTGTACACGGTGGTGGTTATGCAGAAAGAATTGTGACAGGAGGTTTATGCAGTTATGAGTGTACCTTTCGAAGATACGATGAGGTCTGATATCATGAGTGTTAATCAGGCGGAATATAAAATTATCAGGTTATTAGGACACGGAAAAGGCGGTTATTCTTATTTGGCTGAGCGTGACGGAAAGTATTATGTGCTAAAGCAGATACATCACGAGCCTTGCTCTTATTACTCGTTTGGCAATAAAATAGAAGCAGAGCAAAATGATTATCGCAGGCTGCAGCAAACAGGGATAAGAATTCCCGAAATGCTGGATATTGATGTGGAAAATGAGCGAATACTGAAAGAATACATAGACGGACCGACAATATACGAATTGGTCAAAGACGATAAAATGAAGGATGCGTATCTGATGCAAATGTATGAGATGGCAAAGTCAGTATATGCTGCCGGACTTAACATTGACTATTTCCCAACGAACTTCATTGTGCGGGATGAGCAAATTTTCTACATAGATTATGAATGCAATAACTATATGGATGAATGGAATTTTGAGAATTGGGGTATTAAGTATTGGTCAAAGACGCAGGAGTTTATTGATTATGAGAGTAAAGAACGGTGAAAAAGGTACTCCTTGCGATAAATTACTCAGAAATGGAGATTAATATGAATTGGGAACCTTGGACGGGATGTAAGCCATACAGCGAAGGCTGTAAGTTTTGTTATTTCTATGGACCGTATGCAAAAAGGTATGGTCAGAATGATATTGTAAAGACCGATAAATACGACTGGCCTGTTCGGAAAAAGAAAAACGGTGAGTACAATATAAAAGGCGGCGGAATTTTAGCAACCTGTTTTGCAACAGATTTCTTTTTACCTGAGGCAGACGAATGGCGAATGGACGTATGGTCTATGATAAAGGAAAGACAGGATATAGTATTTTTGATATTGACCAAGCGAATTGACAGGTTTACGGAAGTTCTTCCTGAGGATTGGGGAGACGGCTATGAGAATGTGAATCTCGGATGTACGGTTGAAAACCAGGAAATTGCCGATTACAGGCTGCCGCTGTTTTTATCTTATCCGATTAAGCATCGTTTTATTGCCTGCGCTCCGCTGCTCGGACCAATTGATTTGGCAGCATATCTTAACGGAGTGGAGCATGTTTCGGTTGGCGGTGAAACGAGCAGGGATGCCCGTGTTTGTGATTATAACTGGGTGCTTGATATAAAGAAGCAGTGTCAGGAAGCTGATGTTACGTTTTGGTTTAAAAATACGGGTTCCTTATTTCTGAAGGACGGTGTAATGAATAAGGTCAATCCTTATAAGCAGAATTCCATGGCAAGAGAATGCGGAATTGATGACCTTCGCGGAAAGAAGCTGTTTTGATAAAAATTATTCGCCTGACATGGAGGAAATTTGCCGGGCTGAGGAATGTAAGAACGGATGGATTTAGTACATATGAAGGAAGATTTAAGTCAAAAGACAGATGTGCGCAATATGGTAAAAAGGGTTATTAAGGTAACTGCTATCATACTGGCTGTTTTTGTATTGTCCGTGATTTTTGTTAATATTCTGAGACCACTGTTTAGGAAGGAGGTCAGTGAAGAATATAAGGAGGCTGTGTCACAGACGGAATATCTGGCAGACGGACCCGGAACAGAAAGGATTCTGTGCATAGAAGAGAATACGGATGCCCTGCTTTGGAGACTGCGTATGATTGGGGCTGCTAAAGAGAGAATTGTTCTGACCACCTTTGATTTGCGTGCGGATGACAGTGGGCTGGATGTTATGGCGGCACTGTATGATGCGGCGGAACGCGGGGTCAGAATAAAGCTTTTGATTGACGGCATTTATCAGCCGTTTTACCTGCGGAATAATGAAAGCTTTGATTCTCTGTGTGCACATGAAAATGTCGAGGCAGGGATATATAATCCCGTAGGACTTCGCAATATTTATGATCTGAATTACAGGATGCATGACAAGTATATTCTTGTTGACGATATTATGTATCTGCTTGGCGGAAGGAATACAACTGATACCTTTCTCGGAGGCTTACATGACGGTTCGAATATTGACCGGGAAGTATTTGTATATAATACGGGAAGCGAAAAGGGTGAATCCTTTAAGCAGCTGGAGGAATATTTCTCTCAAATATGGAATGAAAACTGTGTTAAGAAGCTGCAGCCCAAATTAAAGGATACAGTAAGGAATGCAGAATATGCCGGATTCAGAGAAAGATATCAATTACTTTTAGATGAATACGGAGAATTTAATAAGTATGATGACTGGTATGAAAGTACCTTTGAAACGGACAGGATTACTTTAGTTTCCAATGAAATCTGTGCGGGAAATAAGGAGCCGAGAGTGCTGTATACCATTGGGCAGCTGGCATCAGATGCGGATGAAGTTATATTTCAGACGCCGTATGCAATTTGCAATGGCTATATGTATTCGGTAATTGAAAACATAGAGAAAAAAGCAGAAGTGAAAATCCTTATCAATGCGGTGGAAAAGGGCTCAAATCCGTGGGGCTGCACGGATTATCTGAATAATAAAAGTGACATTCTGAGCACCGGTGCAGATGTATATGAGGTAATGAACGAATATGCGGTACATACCAAAACTGTTCTTATTGACCGGAATATCTCAATAATAGGCTCTTACAATTTTGATATCAGAAGCACTTATCTGGATACGGAATTAATGCTGGTTGTTGACAGTGAGGAGCTAAATGCAGGCATTAGAGACAGGATTGAGAGCTATAAAGAAAAGTCTATAGAAGTGCTGTCAGACGGAACGGAAACAAAGGGGTCTCTATATCAGGAGACGGAAATGACTGCGGGGAAGAAGATACTATACGGTATTCTGCGAGTTATCATAAGACCCTTCAGGCATCTTTTGTGATTATAATATGAGCTGAAGGTGTCCCTATTCATGACTTGTTAAGGTCAAAGAAAGGGACACCCTCGTTATAATTTGACGGTGTTACGTCATATTAGTTATTAGTGTTTTTTTAATGCGAAACTGCATGCTCAGCTTATCAGTCTTTCCAAAACGTCTGTTGCAATTTCCTGTGCCGGTTTGAATTCAGCTGAAATCATATACCGGTACAGAGAGTGCAGGAGTGCCCGTGCCTCGGGATACTGCTGCAGATTTTGAAGTCCCATGGTGGAGAGGAGAAGTCTTCCGTTGCCGCAGCGGCATTCGAGGAGCATTGTCATAGGGCGCAGATATGCGTAGCTGTCAAGCTGCGTGACGATGGAGCGGAAGTGCTTTAGTTCTTCGGGTAAAATAAGGGCACGCTGTCCTGCCATTGCCCACCACTGCCAGTTGGTATGGAACTCGGTCGGGAAGTCCGCGAATGCGGGATGTTCCGAATCAATCAAAAGTCCCATGCCGCCCTCCTGTGCGGGGAAGGTACCTACTGACCAGAAGTCCGTTGAAAACTGTCCCAGAATAGAGTCTGGAAGCTGCTCCTTAGTGGAATCAGGGGAAAGATAAACCGTTCCGCCGTTTTTTAGAACTTCCTTTGTCTTATCATCCATGTGCTTTGTTTCGTATACATTATCCGGACAAACGGGGGTATAGTCAGGATATACCCAAATCGGATAGGTGTTTTGAACAGAGCCGACGGCTATAGTCAGATTGAGGCGTGTTGACGTGCTAAAACCGGTCAGCGCAAGACGGATAGTCCCGACTGAGGTAAGACCGCCGCAAGGGCAGAAAACTCCGGGAATCTGCCCGGTAAAAAAGGTGGCTGAGGCTGTCTGCAGGGTATAGACTAAATTGCCGTTTATTGCATTTTTGCCGTAATTGGCAATGATAACCTCTGCCTCAATATGCTCCTTGTTTGTATATGTATATTTGGACAGCAGCACTAAAGGAAGCTGCGCTGAAAAGAACTCACGGAATTTTTCAGGCTTCGCAAAAGGATAGGGCTTGGTCTTTAGGTGTGAATTCAGCATACCTACAAGTGCGGTTCCCTGTCCGGGGAAGTCCTGAATTCCGAGCAGGGAAAGCCCTGAAAAATCTTTTGTACGAAGCGCCGCCTCCGTTTCTTCACGATAGCAGAGTCGTGACAGCTCACCGGTTGCCTCGACATATTGCTTCCATACCGGAAGAAGTCCGGCTTTTTCAACATTTTCTTTAATCCACCTCAGGTTCTCCGGCTTTGAAATTCCCTTAAATTCTTCCAGCTCATCAAAATCCGGTAATACTTCATATTGCCCAACCTCAAATCCGAATACGGGACCGGAATAGGCTTTACGTATTTCAGCTATTGAATAATCATAATTTGCCCGTGCGCTCGGATAATCATTGTTAAGGTAGCCGTCCAAACGGCGACGCTCCTTATCATGGCAGGCAAAGGTGGCGCGCAGGTTATAGTCTCCGCGATGCTGCTGTGTGGTATAAAAATCATTAACCGGATGGCAGCCGATCCAGCCGTAATGTACGTTAGAGCCTTCAGCATATAAACGAGTCGGGTCTGTTTCCTTTGCAAGACGGACGAGCCCCCACATGCGCTCATGTCCAAGCTCATTTGCATGCAGCTCGTTACCGAGAGTAAGCATGACAAATGAAGGATGGTTGGCAAGCTGCTTCAATATACAGAGTAATTCCTTTTTATAATAATTGTAGCTGCAGTCATCCTCGAGGGCATGCTGAGGGTCCCACTGGGAAAGCTCCGGCTGCATAAGCATTCCGAGGCGGTCCGCCGCGGTAAAAGCAGCTTCAGGCGGACAGTGGGAATGGAATCTCAGATGGTTTATGCCGTAGGAGCGGTAAATTCCCAGAATATCTTCCCATTCAGGCACGGTCATCGGATGATGCCCGGTCTCCGGAAATTCTGCACAGTTGGCTTCGCTAAGTAAAAATATCCGTCGGCCGTTTAAAGTGAAATGACCCTTGCCGTCTGTTGAAAAGCTGCGAATACCGAAGGCTTCGGTTTTTGCGGCTCCGTTTGAGAGCGTGGCAGTAAGCTCATACAGATTTCCCTCTCCCTCATCCCAGAGCGCAATGCTGTCTGCAAGAGAGAGTTCATCCAGCGTAATCTCATGAATTCCCTTTTCTAAATTAAGCTCTTTAGTTATGTCGGTTCTTAGCGCGGGACTGCTGAGTTTTAGCGTTCCGCAAAAGGCATTGCCTGCGTCTATGACTGCGGTGACACGCAGAAAACCGTTGCCCGGATAGATGTGCAGACCGGAAATGAAGCAGTTTTCCTTTGACTCCAGGTAAAAATCTCCAATAATACCGTTCCAGTTTGTCTGCGTTTCATCGGTGGCTGCGGAGGAGTATGTGATTGCAAATTCCGGCATTCCGGGATAAGTGTTATCCGATATAAAGGTGAATTTAGTATTCCCTGAAATGCTCCGGTTAAGCTGAGAGGTTAATTCAAATACATAGGGTGTACTTAAGGAGGCATCCTCATACAAAGGAATTTCTTTGCCGTTCACGGAAAGTGAAAGACATCTGGCGCGCTCCGCCCTTAAAAAGATTCGGGGCTTGTCATCACTAAAGAGTTCATTGGGAAGTGCAAGCTTCCTTGAAATAGCCACTGCACCCTGATAAGTATGCTTACGTGTAAATCTTGTCGTGATAATCGAGTCGCCGACACATAGTGCTTCATTTGCTGCGGCATCCGGATGAACTAAGCCGGTCGGCAAATCAGGGTACCCGATATTACTCTCATCCAGAGTTCCGGGCAATGCTATATTATAGGTCTCACTTTCATTTATTGCGGCTGTCCATATGCCGCCAAGATTAAATTTCATAGATTCTCCATTCTGAGGCATAATGTTTTATATCTCATGATAATACAGATGTGACATCATATGAGACGGGTTCAGTTCAAGTGCTTTGGCAAAGTGTTCACCGGCAGCAGCTGTTTCGCCCAGTCCCAGCTTCCCGAGTCCCATCAGATAATGGCAATGTACTTTATTCTGCAGGGTATAATCGTCATCAAAAATCAGGAAATCGGGAAGAGAAACCGCGAAGTAGTCAATTTTTACTTCGTCATAAAAATGCTCTTCTCCGTAGTTGAGCAGACGCTTAAAGCGCGCCTTGGCTTTGTCTGCTTCGCCAAGCTTAAGGAAAGCAAGTCCCTGATAGTAAATCATATCTGCCGGCTGGTCGTTGTAATACATTGCACCGGCTGGCTCGTCTGTGCCGATCGTGGCAAGACGGTAGCAATTTTTGGCTTCTTCGGTTCTTTGCTGACCGTCGAGAGCGAGACCGAGATGGTAGAATATGTGATTGTCCTTAGTACCGGTCAGTTTCCCTTCTCCGAGGTTTTCCGGATATACAAGGGCTTTGCGGAGCAATTCTTCGGCAGAAGCATAGCTTCCCTTTTTCAAAGCCTGTTTAGCAAGCTGCAGGAGACTTAAAACATATTGTGTGGTAATCCTGCCCTCACCGCCCTCCCACGGATGGAACGGATGCGCTGCCATGCAGTCAAGTGCCTTGTCCGCGTTGCCGCACAGATGTACCAGAGTGATGTATTCCACATATAGATCATCACGTTTTTTGATTAGCTCAGTGTGTCTTTCGTATCGGGCCAGACGGTCGGCGAAGCTGACACCCAGTTTTTTATACAGCTGATCAAGCTCAAGGAAAATCCTTGCGTCGGATTTATCAAGTGCAAACGCGGTCTCAAGAGCTCTTTTTGCTTTATTGAACTCCTTTTGCTTGTTATAGTAAGCCAGTGCCAGATTTCTGTGTACGGTAGGGAACGAGGAGTCTTCTCCGGCAGAGGCTTCCCAGAGTGCTATCGATTCCTTCCACTGTAGTTTATCATAGAAGAGACACCCGAGATAGTACTTGGCTTTCGGCGTGTTTTCATGCTTCCCGGCAAAGCGAAGAACGGCAATGTCCTCCAATTTGTTGGGGAAGCAATAATCGGAAGCACAGCTCTCCGCAAGATGAATTGCAGCTGTATAGTCCTGCTGCAGCTTGCTTCTGTAATATGCCTCGTAGTAGTAAATAAGAGGAGTTTTGTTCTCGCAGCAGGTCAGAACGGAAACTGCTTCCGCATAGGCTCCGAATTCTGCATAATCTCTGGCGGTCATCAGATAATTTTCGGAAAAATGACGCATTTTCCTGTGAAGCTCTTCTGCTTCACAAGCGGCATAGCCTGAGAGAATGACTTTTTCAAAGCAGGAAACAAAGTCAAAGGGGTCAAGTATCAGGTTTTCATAAAGCATTTTTTCGGCAGCGTCTGTCTTACCGAGAATACGAAGCAGATATGCCTTTAAGCCTCGGGCTTTTATATTATGCGCGTTTTTAATAAGTGCCCTTTCGATGTGTTCATAGGCCTGCATCACACGTCCCATTCTCAGAGACAGGGCAGCAAGATAGTAAAAACTCATTTCCTGCTGCTCGTTACTCCAGGTGGCTTTATAAAACATGTCATACGCCGCATCATTTTTTTCCTGATAAAACAGGGCAAGACCGAGCATGTAATAGGCCTCGCTGTTATACGGGTTAGGATTTCTGTCCGTCAGACGTTTAATTGCATTTCTGAAATATACCTCCGACTGTTCAAAAAGGCCGCGGCGAAGAAGAAGTGAGCCATAAGCCGTATTTATGCGGGCATCAAGAGGATCGCGCCGCAGGCCTTCCAGGTAATAGGGGTCCGGAAGGTAAGTTGCATGACGGTACTGCTCAATATGTAATCCCGTAAGATAAAGCTCTTCGTTGGTCGGAATGTCGCAGGGGTCCTTTGCTGCTTCGGCGGGCGTCGGAAGCGCTGATGCGTTTGGTCTTTCCGGCTGATATGAAACCAGGCAGACATCATTGTCCCAAATGGCGAGTATAAGCTCTTCTTCATTAAGCTGCCCTGCATTTAGCTCCGTGTGGAAAATTTCGGTCGGAGAGAGTGTGACAGTCTCGTTAAGTAATTCGGTTCCCTTATGGGTCAATATGATGCGGGCATTTTCACGAAGTGAGGTTGCATATACCGTGATTGATACCACGCCGGCTTCAATGCTAAGGTTGACCATTGCGTCAATGGTAGCATTCTTGACCTGTCCGACTGCCTTATATGGCATAAAATATTGCTTGAAGGTTTTTTCCTCCATTGGCTTTAACCATGTGAAATCAGGCTGGTTATCGGTAAACACACCTGTCATCAGCTCAATATACGGTCCGTCTTCATCAGTCAGATTTCTGTCCCAGGCTCTGCCGAAATCGCCGCAGCCCCAGGTCCATTGTTTTTTGCCGGGCGAAATATGATGGTCGGCAACATGGAGAATACCGGCTTCTTTTGAATAGTCATATCCGCCGACAAAGTCATATTTTGAGAATTCTGCCATATATGAGGTTGGTACGGGAATATTTTTATAGCGGGAGATATCTACGCCCGCGCTGTAATCCTGCTTATAGTATATTCCGGTTGCAATCGGAAAGGAGGAAACATCGCGTTTTCCGTGATCCATGACTGCATGCACATCGGGAGGAAAAACAGACTGTGTATAATCATTGACCGCCACTGCCGGATTTGCCCACCAGAGAAAGGTTTGCGGGAGTGCGGTCCGGTTATAAAGCTGTCCCTTAATTTCTAAATATGCTTTGCCGGGATACAGGGTGAAGGTGGCAATTCCCTTAGTGCCGTACATCTGATCAACATCGTGAATCAGAACGGAGCAGCTGCCGTCTTTGTTTTCGGTGATTTCATAGTCAGTCGGCAAAAAGGTGGTCGGGCGGTGATGCTGCGGCCAGTTGAATTCAATGCCGCCGGAAATCCAGGGACCGGTAAGTCCTACAAGTGCCGGCTTGATGACCTGATTGTAGTAAACAAAATCATAATTGTTTGTTTTGTCTACGGCACGCTGGATACGGCCTCCGAGCTCCGGTAAAATCATAATCTGCAAATATTCGTTTTCAAGATAGAGAGCAGTGTACTCCTTGTCTTTCTTTTCAGTGCTGATGGTCTCAATAGTAGGGTAAGGATAAACCTTACCGCAGCTGCCCTGATAAACACGCTTCTCAAGGAACATCGGGTTCTTTTCGGGTGCTCCGATTTCATAGGTGGGGATTTTTACTTTTTCTTCCCATACTTTTGTTGTTTTCACGCTAATCGACATTTCCTTTCCGTAATCTGCGAACTTTGGATCGGAGCGCAGATTTAATACTGTACTTCTAATATACTGAAAAAAGATGTGAAATGCATTCTCTTTACTTGCTATATAATTTATATTTTTTGCGCTTGTGATATATGTAAATAAACGTTACAATAAAGGAAAATGGATGAAATGGGAGAAGAATAGTTTTGAAATCTTGCGAAGCTCTTATTGCAAATGAATCCGAATATTATGTTTATGCACCGAGTGTGCTTGCAAAGGCAGCATTTTATTATGTCATATGTGCAGGGCATTTTTTATATGAACCCGGATATGAACTGAGAAGAGACAGCTATGACAGCTTTCTGCTTCTGTATATAGAAGAAGGAGAGCTTCAGCTGGAGTACTCCGGACAGCTTAAGAAAGCAGCGGAGGGGGATTTTGTGTTTCTGAATTGCTATGAACCGCATGCCTATCGGACAAAAGACGGTTGCAGATGTCTTTGGTGTCATATGGACGGAAAAGGGACAGCGGAGTATTACCGTGCGGTTATAGCAAGACTCGGGAATGTGTTTTCGATAAAGAATACATTTCCTGTCGTATTTAAAATGAAGGAAATTTTTGAAATGTTTGCACCCGGGGCGGTAATTAAGGAGCCATTGGTATCGAAATATCTGACGGATATCCTGACGGCGTTTTTACTGTATGAGCCGGAAACGCTGGCAACGGAGAGGGATGTATCGGAGCATACCATTTCCTACATTAACGAGCATTTCAAAGATAAGGTCACAACAGAGGTTCTGGCAAAGAATGCCGGACTCAGTCCGTTCCACTTTATACGTATATTCAAAGAGGAAACAGGCATCACACCGCATGAGTATTTGCTCAGAACAAGAATAGATATGGCAAAGTATCTTTTGAAGAATACAAATATGGCTGTAAAGGATATATGCTTTGCTACAGGTTTTTCCTGTGAAAGTGTATTCTGCAGCGCTTTTAAGAGAAGCAGCGGGCTAAGTCCGAACGCTTATAGGAAGAGTAATTGATTTTAAGGGTATGCGGTATTACGGGAATATGGTAATATGTGTAAAGAAAGATGGTCTTTGGCAAAGCGATATTCCTTGCAGCAAGTCGCTCAGAAATGTTGGTTAGTATAAATAGAAATGGGGGGATTAGTGTGAATAACGAAGTTTATCTGCATGGACAAGTATTGGGAACACATTCATTTTTAATAAAGGGTGAGTTTTTAAAGCCGGATGAGTATTCTGAACTGAGTGCAAAGTACTTTTTACCGGGTGGTGAAACCGGAACTGCAGCCACTGTGCTGGCTTCCTTAGGAGTGAGCGTTAAGATTGACGGTACCCATATCGGTACGGAAGTGGCACCTCTTTTAAGAGAATTCTACAAGGACAAATCAGTTGATTTGTCATCACTTTATTTTGATCCGGAGTATGCCGGGCTGATGGATTATGTGGTGATAGCAGGTTTAGTACGTTCTCCGATGGGAGTGTTCCAGGCGCTTTATGAGCCGGGGGCAAAGAAGCGTTGGAATATGCCGAAGGAAGAGGATATTATGAAATGTAAGGCAGCGGCTATCGACCCATACTTTATGGAGGAAACACAGGCTGCGGCAGAACTGTGTGTAAAGCACAAAAAGCCTTATGTAACGATTGATTGTGTACATGACAGTTATCTGCATCAGCATTCTGCCGTTAATGTGGTATCAAAGGAATGTATCGGCTCAGATATTTATCGCGGGAAAAGCAGGGAAGAGATTTTTGAATTGCTGGCAGAGAATACAGAAGGACTTGTGATTATCACATCAGGAGAGCAGGACATGCTATACGGCAGAAAAGGTCAGCCTATGAAGCGGATGAAGCCGTTTGACGTGGAGGTAAAAAGTACACTTGGTGCAGGCGATACTTTTAAGGCCGGGTGTGTCTATGGTTTACTGCATGGCATGGCTGATGATGAGCTGGTACGCTTCGCAAGTGCCTGCTCTGCAATTGCCATATCAAGATTTCCGCTGCCGTTGAATCCTCCGACCATGAAAGAGGTGAACACGCTGCTTAGCGGCGGGAAGCTTGAGACGAGGGAACAGGTTAGAAACTAAAATTGATGATTATCGGGAGCGAAGGTTATGAAGCAAAGAACAGCGATAAGCATGCAGCTGAAGGATATGCTGATTGAGCGTGGCTACAATGAGGCATTGTGTGACCTTATTACAAGAAATCTGAACACAGATTATACCGCATCCCGCATGATAGGGTATCTTTCTCATTACTCATATTTGCCTGAGGGTGAGGTGGTTGATGAGATGCTGGCCATATTGAGCGACCGTAATGCAATTATAAAGAAAAAGGAATCGGAACAGGCGCAGACGAAAATTAATGATATATATATGTATGGTCTTGGGACAGAAGAGGAGTGATTATGATGGGATTACAGTATGAGGTGCCGGATTATAAAAAAGTTAGGGTGATTATTGATACGGATGCGGCGTGCGAGGCAGACGATCCGTTTGCAATTGCACATGCACTTCTTTGCAGGAAGTTTGAAGTAAAGGCTATTCTGGCGGAGCATTTTGGAACGCCTGAATCAACAAGGCTCAGCTATAATGAGATAATTACGGTATTGGAAGCTATGGAGCTTGAGGTGCCTGTTTTTATGGGAGAAGAAGGAAAGCTTTCTGACGCGGAAGGAAAGGAAATATCAAAGGCAGCCGGTTTTTTGATTGAAGAGGCCCTGAAGCAGGATGAGAGACCGTTGTTTGTATTATGTCTGGGTGCAATTACAAATGTAGCGGCAGCTATGAAAAAATGCCCTGAAATCATAGGCAGAATGACGGTTGTATGGATTGGCGGGCAGAATCCCGATTGTCCGGACCCGGAAATCCGTGAGTTTAATTCGGGAAATGATATTCAGGCGGCAAACTATGTAGTTGCCAGCGGAGTGGATTTGTGGATGATTCCGTTTAATGTGTACACCACAATGCATATCGGACTTGCGGAGATTCAAAGGAGAATCAGTCCCTGCGGCAAGATCGGACGGCATTTGTTTGAAAATATGGCAGCCTATAATATGTCTGAGAATGCCGGCTGGACCGCAGGTGAAAGCTGGTCGCTCGGAGATTCTCCGGCGGTTGGGGTTGTGCTTGACCGCAATTGCGGACAATACATATACAGGGAGGCTCCCATTTTTAATGAGGACACAACATACCGATTTGAAGCCGGGCGTCCGAAGATAAGAGTGTATACCTCAATTAACGCAAGATTCATTCTTGAGGACTTTATAGCAAAGCTTGAGCTTGTTTACGGATGAGGGCTGTATCATATCACCCTGCGGGCAAAATGATATAATATGTCGAGAAATGACTTTTTATTCCTGATATGATTCCGGTATCAAATACGAAAGGAAGAATCATAAATGGAATTATTAGAGAGAATTGCAAGACCCAGACCGGTTGGCAGCGAGGTTAACAGGGAGCTTACGGAGTATATCGGAAGCTGTCTGAGGGATAGCGGATATGAGGTAAAGGAGCTTCCGTTTGACTGCAAGGTTTGGGAAGGCGGGGAAGCTTATCTGCGGATAGACGGAAAAAAGCTTGAGGTACAGGTAAGCGCGTATTCGGAAGGCTTTAGCGGAGTCGGAAAAGGGATTGTTGCGGGAAGCCTGGACGAGCTTAAGGCGGCGGACTGCAAAAATAAGCTGCTGTTTTTAACGGGAGAGCTGGCGGAGGAATCCCTGCAGCCGAAGGATTATCCGTTTTATTATCCGGATGAGCATAAAGAAATAATAGAATGTCTGGAAGAGAAAATGCCGTGTGCAATAGTGGCGGTTACGGGACGAAGCAGTATGTGCGGTCTTGAGCCGTTTCCGGTGATTGAGGACGGGAATTTTAACATTCCGGTATGCAGTATGGCTAAGGGTGCTTTTGCCGTAATTGAAGAAGCAGTGAAAGGACGGGAGGTCGAAATATCAATTGTTTCAGGCAATAAGGAGACGACAGCCTGTCAGCTTATTGCATCAAAGAGGGTGCCGGATGCACTTGGAACGATTGTAGTCTGCGCTCATATGGACAGCAAATATAATACCGACGGTGCTCTTGATAATGCATCGGGAGTTGTGACCATGCTTTTGGCGGCGCAGGGCTTGGAAGCCGAAAAATATAATATCGAAATTGTCCCGTTCAATACTGAGGAATATTATGACCCGAAGGGTGAGCTGCTCTATCTTGAAGAACTTCAGAAAGAGGAAAAAGAAATATCGCTTTTGATAAATATCGATACGGTTGCGCATAAGGGTTCTAAGGTAGCGGTTGCGACGTTTAACTTTACTGAACGCGAGCAGCAAAAACTTGATGAATTAATACAGACCGGTGAGAACGTTGTTGCCGGTCAGCCCTGGTATGCGGGAGACCATACCGCATTTGCATTTGGCGGAACAAAATGTATTCTGATATCCGCATCGGATTTATTTGAAGAAAGTATCGGATATACTCATTGTCCTAAGGATACAATCGATTTGGTTGATGAGAATTTAATAAAGAGCGCATCGGCGTTCATATGTAAAGCAGTTAAGGAAACGCTGAGTTAATCGGCGTTTTCTTGGTATTTGCCGGAAGGGAGTGTGGGCTTTATGGATGAGAGAATTATTGCGGTTCAGAGAATGCAGAAATACATAGAGGAGCATATATTGGAGGAGATAAGGCTTGAAGACCTTGCACGGCTCACCATGTATTCTCCGGTTCATGCAAGAAGACTTTTTCTCGAATGGACCAAATACACTCCCGCTGACTATATCCGGCGTTTGAAGCTTACGAAGGCGGCGTTAATGCTGAGAGATGAGGAATGCAGGGTAATAGATGTGGTTTCGGAATTCGGTTTCGGAAGTGTTGACGGTTTTCAAAGGGCATTTAAAAAGGAATTCGGTTATAATCCGAAGGAATATGAAACGCATCCGGTTCCGATTTACCTGTTTACTCCTTATGGTGTGGAGGATAAGGCACGAAGTCCGATTGACTATTCGCCGACAAATACCAGAAAGGTCATTGTTCAGAAAATTCATAAAGAACCGAGAGCGGTGATAATTAAGAGGGGGATAAAGGCGACCGATTACATGGCATATTGCGATGAAGTCGGCTGTGATGTGTGGGGACTGTTAATCAGTATAAAGTCAATAAGCGGCGAGCCTGTATGTCTGTGGCTTCCGGAAAAATACCGGAAGCCCGCTTCAAGTGAATATGTTCAGGGTGTTGAGGTAGAATGTGACTACAGGGGAATAATCCCTGAAGGCTTTGATGTAATAGAACTTCCGGAGGCGGATTATCTGCTCTTTCGCAGCGATCCCTTCAGTGATGAGGACTATGTATCCGCCATTATGGATGTTCAAAAGGTAATCTCTGAATATGATTTTCAAAAGAACGGATATGAAAGGGATGCGGATAATCCGCGCATACAATTGGAACCGCTCGGAGCCCGGGGATATATTGAGCTTGTTGCGGTAAAGGATAGCAAAGCGCCTTTTATTCCTGAGCCTTCAGCATCTGAGAATAAATACCGTTTTGACGTATAAGCTCTTCGTGCGTACCCTGTTCCTTTATTTCACCCTCATGGATAACCAGAATTAAATCAGCATTCTTTATGGTGGAAAGACGGTGGGCAATAGCTACTATGGTACGCTTGCCTGCCATATTGTTTATGGCAGTCTGAATCTGACGTTCCGTACGGACATCGACGGAGGCGGTAGCCTCATCAAGGATTATGATGGGAGACTGGCGAAGAATCGCTCTGGCAATGGCAACGCGCTGCTTCTGTCCGCCCGACAAACGTAATCCGCGTTCTCCAACCTGAGTCTCATACTGCTCAGGCATATTCAGGATATCCTCGTGTATATTTGCAGCCTTGGCAGCAGCAATGATTTCGTCTCTTGATGCGTCCGGCTTTGCGTAGCCGATATTTTCGGCAATGGTGCCGTGGAAGAGGAAGGTGTCCTGCAAAACAGGAGAGATACTTCTGCGCAGACTGTCCAGTGTGACATCCTTTAAATTGATGCCGTCAATAAGCACTTCACCCTCAATCGGATCGTAGAAGCGTGAAATCAGCTGGGTGATGGTTGTTTTTCCTACGCCGGTAGGTCCGACGAGGGCAAGCATCATGCCGGGACGGCAGGTAAATGAAATATTCTTTAGTACGGGAACCTTATTGCTGTAGTGGAAGGAAACATTTTTAAAGGTGATTTCTCCGTTAACATTATCAAGCTCCCGTGCATTTTCTTTGTTCTCAATGGCAGACGGTGTATCTAAAATTAAGGTTACACGCTCAGCACCGGCTAAGGACTGCTGCAGGTTTTCAAGCCAGCCTGCAAGACCTGAAATAGGGGCATAAAAAAGAGAAAGATAAAGCACAAACGCCACAATGTCCTCTACCGATAATTGCTCCATATAGGCAAGATAGCCGCCGACAAATACAACCAGTACCGTTCCGAGGGAGGAGACGAATTCTACACTGGGATGGAACAGGGCGCTGGCCTTTAATGCCCTTAGCATAGCGCGAACCTGAGTAAAGTTGCTTTCACTGACAAGTGCAGATTCATGTGCTTCCTGACCGAAGGACTGGATCTCATGAAGTCCGGACAGGTTGTCCTGAAGCTTTGCATTCAGTTCACCCATGCTCTTTTGGGATGCCTTAAAAAACGGCCGTACTTTTTTAGCAAAAATAACACCGGAAATCAGGATTAACGGGATAGGGAAGCAGGTAATCAGGGCAAGCTTCCAGTTAATCATCAGCAGTATGGTAAGTACGCCGCCAAAGGTAACAAGATTTGTAATCATATCAGGAATCATATGAGCATATAAAAGCTCAAAATCTCGTGTATCATTAACAATCCGGCTCATTAAATCACCGGTTTGCTTATCATGAAAGAATCCAAGATCCAGTCCCTGCAGCTTGCAGTACATACGGTCACGCAAATCCCCTACAAGATACCATGCGGCCTTGTGTGCCAGATAATTGTTTAAAAAGCGGAATATAATACGCAGCAGATAAAGTCCTAACAGTGATAAAGCCAGAAATGTGATTTGCGTAAATGCATCCTCACTCATTCCGTCTCCGACAATACCGGTCATTTTGGAAAGCAGCTTTGGTGCTGTCAGATTGACGGCAGTAAGAAGTAATGTCGATAAAATAGCGATAATATAAAATCCCTTATACCTTGCGGCTTCTTTTGTCAGTTTCCATAGTGTTTTCATTGAAATCTCCATTATGTGCAATTTGATTTTTATAAATTGATTTTAAGCTGTTTCATCGGAAATGGCAAGGAAAACTGATTTCCACGTAGCCAAAATAAAAAACTTGCTATATACTTACATAAAAGCTTGCGAAAGGAAAGCTCTTATGTATAAGGTTGCAGTGGGTGAAAAAATAATAATGGCTGAGCATGGGGAATTGCTTTCCGGGTTATTAATTCGTGAAGGCTTTTTTGTGCTGCATCCCTGCGGCGGAAAGGGAAACTGCGGAAAGTGCAGGGTGCTTGTGGACGGAAGGGAAGAGCTTTCCTGCGAATACCGTATAGAAGGGGACATTGTGGTGGAGCTGCCCAAAAAGGAAGAGATTGCTTCGGAGCAGTGCGCCGCGCAGAGTGTTTATGGGACAGTGACGGCTGAGGAGCAGTGTCTTGTACTGGATATCGGAACAACTACGCTGGCGCTGGCTTTGGTTTTTGCTGCGGGAGGGAAGGTACAGAGAGTTATTACCGGAACAAATCCGCAAAGACAGTTTGGGGCGGATGTGATTTCCCGTATTGAATATTGCAACAGGAATTCTGTAGGAGAACTGCAGGCCGTTTTATTAAATGAAATTAAACGTATGACGGGAGAGCTTGGAGTGATAAAGGTTCCCTGCATGTATGTGACCGGAAATGTTACCATGCTGCATATATTTCTTGGGGAATGCTGTGAAACGCTGGGGGTCGCACCGTATAAGCCGGTTTTCCTTGAAAGACGTGAGCTGACGGGAGAAAGTCTTGGGATTTGTGCGGTGGAAAAGATAATTACACTTCCGTCGATTGCGGCATTTACAGGGGCTGATGCGGTGGCGGGTATGAATTACATCGGTTTACCCGGTGCCGGAAAATACAATCTTCTGATTGATCTCGGAACGAACGCGGAGGTTGTATTGTATTCGGAAAAAGAGGCGGTCTGTACATCGGCAGCGGCCGGTCCCTGCTTTGAGGGTGCAAATATTTCCTGCGGCATGAGTGCTACGGACGGAGCAGTATTCTCATTTTCCTTTGATAAAGACGGAAAGCCCGAGGTCGGCACAATCGGAGAAAGTGAACCAAGAGGGATTTGCGGAACCGGTCTCATTGATGTAATCGCTGCCCTGCTGAAAGCCGGAATTATTGATGAAACAGGCTATATGGAGAGCGGGCAATACCGGCTGACAGAAAAGGTCTTTATTTCACAGGAGGATATACGGCAGTTTCAGCTCGCGAAATCGGCAGTATATGCGGCAGTCCGGTCAATTATGGGGCAGCAGGGTATTTCTTATGACGATATCGCAGGCTTGTATATTTCCGGCGGATTTTCTGCTAAGCTTAATATTGAAAGCGCCATAGCGGTTGGGCTGTTACCTGCTGAGCTGAAGGAAAAATGCGTTGCCATCGGGAATTCGGCGCTTCTCGGAGCGATAAGGTATGCCTGCGGCGCGGATGATTTATCTGCATATATTGATAATGCACGCTATGCGGATTTGTCAGTATCGACAGAGTTTGCTGATTTATTTATACAAAATATGATGTTTGAAAAGTAGAAGTACTTATGCACTGCGCTAAGAAACGGAGGATTAGTGTGAAAAACCGCATTGATATGCTGATTTTTCACAACTAACCTTGGTTAGTTTGGCTATCTTGTGCCGAAGCGTCACAAATAAGCCCTTATGCACTGCGGATTCCTACGCTACGCTTCGGAATGGGGGTAAATATGAGAGAGGAATATGACGGAATTGCTTTTGAACGGGCGAAGTTAATCGGACTTAGAGGCGAGAATGAGGAAAATACGTGGCTGTGCTATAAAAAGTCATTTGAATGGAGAGAAAATTCCGGTATAAGACCGATGGCGCGAATTGCTGCAGACAGTAAGTATTGGCTGTATCTTAACGGAAAGCTTGTTGTCAGAGAGGGCGGTCTTAAACGGGGACCTTCACCGAAGGATACTTATTTTGATGAGGTTGATTTGGGAGAATATCTGACAGACGGTGTTAACTGTATTGCGATTTTGGTGTGGTATTTCGGCAGAAACGGGTTTTCGCATGTGTCGAGCGGACAGGCGGGGCTTATGTTTTCAATGACTCTGTCAGACGATGAATTTTTGGTTTCTGATGAGTCCTTTAGTGTAAGAAAGCACGATGCCTTTGTTAAGCCTGACCCGGAAGATCCGCCGACAAACTTCCGACTTTCGGAAGCAAATCTGTACTATGATGCTGCAAGAGACCCGGGTGAATGGTATACGGCAGAATCCGGCGATACATCATGGAAAAGCGCAGACGCTTTTGATAAATCGGTATGGGGAAAGCTGATAAGGAGAGAAATTCCGCAGTTAAAGGATTTCGGAATCAGTAAATATCTTAACGCAGGTGAGTGTAATGAAGTATACACGGATGAAGACACCGTGTTTGCGATGCGTCTGCCGTATAATGCACAGTTTTTACCGATTCTGGATATTACGGCACCTGAAGGAAAGAAGATTACAATTAAGACCGAGAACTATAATGTGGGAATGTATGAAGAAAAATGTGCCATGGCTGTATATCACACACGTGAAGGGCATCAGACCTTTGAATGCTACGGATGGCTTAACGGTGAATGGGCATATTATATGATTCCTGCCGGAGTTACCGTACATTCGCTGGGCTATCGTGAGACGGGGTATAATACAGAGTTTGTCGGCAGCTTTAAATGTGATGACGAGTTTTTGAACCGCCTGTGGGAAAAAAGCCTGAGAACGCTTTATGTTACAATGCGAGATACCTTTATGGATTGTCCGGACAGAGAACGTGTTCAATGGTGGGGAGACGTAAACATAGAGATGCAGATGGCGCTCTATTGCCTTGATGAAAGGGCACTTCTGCTCTATAAGAAGGGTGTTGACTCATTGGTCGGCTGGGCAGAGCATGCGGGACATATGATGACAGTGGTGCCGTCGGGAACGGATCAGTTTGAACTGCCGATGCAGAATCTCGCCGGTATCTGGGGCTTTTACTATTATTACGAGTACACAGGGGATATAAGCGTCCCTGCAAGAGCCTATGAAATGTCAAAGGGTTATCTTAAGCTGTTTGAAATGGCGAAGGACGGTCTGGTTGAGCATCGTACCGGAAGCTGGGACTGGCCGGATTGGGGAGATAATGCAGATATAAAGGTAATGGAAAATGCATGGTACTATATGGCGCTTCAAAGCTGCCTTAATATGGCGGTGCTTTTGGAAAAGGAAGAAGATGTTCCTTTCTACAGGGAGAGAATGACATCTATAAAGGAGCATTTTGATGCGGTATGTCTGAAGGGAGACCATTATTATTATGCTACGGCAAACGGACTTCCGGACGACCGTGCAAATGCACTGGCGGTACTTTCGGGTTTGGCCGGAAGGGATGTGTATGCAGGTATTTTGAAGATTCTTCAGAGCACGGAGAATTCCAGTCCGTATATGGAAAAATACGTTCTGGATGCACTTTGCGAGATGGGATATGTTGAAGAGGCGATAGTACGTATGAAACGTCGCTATAGAGAGATGGTTGAAACGGATTATTCGACTTTATGGGAGTTCTGGGATAAAGCTGCCGGGACAATGAATCATGCCTGGAGCGGCGGTCCGCTGATTACTATGGCAAAATACATTGCGGGAATACGTCCGTCGGATATCGGGTATAAAAAGCTGGAGATAAAGCCCTGTCTGTGTAATCTCAAATATGTAAGCTGTCGGGTTTCTTCGGCAAGAGGCGAAATTAATTTTGAATCGTGCTCTGACTTTGCTAAAAAATAAAACTGTGCTATAATAGCCGTAAATGAATTACTTTCTATCAGAATGGAGATTATTATGAGAATTGCGGTTACCTATGAAATCGGAGAAGTTTTTCAGCATTTTGGTCATACGGAACAGTTTAAGGTGTATGAAGTACAGGATGGAAAGGTGATAGCTTCCGAGATTATTGATACTAACGGAAGCGGTCACGGTGCACTTGCAGGTCTGCTTAAGGAGCTGGATGTCAGCATATTGATTTGCGGAGGCATTGGCGGTGGTGCACAGGCGGCATTATATGAGGCAAAGATAGTTTTATACGGCGGCGTTTTCGGAAATGCGGATAAGGCGGTTGAAGAACTGCTTGCCGGAAGACTTGCATATAATCCCAATGTACGCTGCAGCCATCATGAGCATCACGGTGAAAAGCATTCTTGCGGAAGCCACGGCTGCGGCAGCGGACACAGCTGCGGAGAGCATAATTAATATATGAGAGCGCTTTTGCGCTTCGGAAATGGAGGCAATATGGGAAAGAATCTTTATGCAGGAACAAAGACTGAGAAGAATTTATGGGAAGCATTTGCAGGAGAATCTCAGGCAAGAAACAAGTATACATATTTTGCAAGCGTGGCGAAGAAGGCCGGCTACGAGCAGATAGCTGCCTTGTTTTTACAGACTGCCGAGAATGAGAAGGAGCATGCAAAGCTGTGGTTTAAGGCCCTCGGAGAGCTTGGCAATACACCTGAGAATCTGTTAAAGGCAGCCGAGGGTGAAAATGCCGAATGGACCGATATGTATGAGCGGATGGCAAGAGAAGCGGAGGAAGAGGGTTTTACGGCACTGGCAGAGCAGTTCAGAGGTGTTGCTGCAATTGAGAAAATGCATGAGGAAAGATATCGCGCATTACTTCACAATGTTGAAGCAATGGAGGTTTTCAAAAAGAGCGGTGTAACCATGTGGGAGTGCAGAAATTGCGGTCATGTTGCAGTTGGTCTTGAAGCACCGGAGCTTTGCCCGGTATGTAAGCATCCGCAGGCATATTTTGAGGTACGTAAGGAAAACTACTAGGAAATGCTGATTTGAGCTTTGTTTGATGATATAAAGTGTACCACAATGCCGGAGGAATCCGGTACGGGAGGTGCACTTTTTGCGTTACAGACTGCTTCATCAGGATATTATGGTAAAAAAAGTCGAGAAATCTGCTGTGATATATTTATAATGATTTACAGAATAAGAGAAAGGACAAACGATAGTATGAGGAACGACAGGATAGTAATAAGAGGTCTGAAGCAGAATAATCTGAAGAATATTTCTCTCGAGATACCCAAGGAAAAGATAGTGGTATTTACAGGTGTGTCGGGCTCGGGAAAATCGAGCATTGTATTTGACACGGTAGCTGCCGAGAGTCAGCGGCAGATGAATGAAACCTACACGGCGTTTATGCGAGGAAGGCTGCCAAAGTATGAGAAGCCGAAGGTAGATTATATCGATAATCTGACCGCATCAGTCATTATTGACCAAAGCAGACTTGGCGGGAATGCCCGTTCAACTGTCGGAACAATCAGTGATTTATATGCGGGAATCCGGCTGCTTTACTCAAGAATCGGAAGTCCTTATGTCGGAACGGCTTCGTACTTTTCCTTCAATAATCCGAACGGAATGTGCCCGGAATGCTCGGGAATAGGAAAGGTATTGACTGTTGATGTTACGGGAAGAATTGATCCTGAGAAAACCTGGAATGAGGGTATGGCGGATTTGGATGCCTTTCATGTCGGCAATTACTACTGGAAGCAGTACGCAGAGTCGGGACTGATTCCCTTGGACAAAAAGTATAAGGATTTTTCGGAGCGGGAGAGAAATATTCTGCTATACGGAGCGGAGACGATGGGCGGAGAACGGCTTTCAAAAAAGGTTGAGGGACTGATACCGCATTTTGACCGTGTTCTTATAAAAAGAAGCAGCGAGGAAACAAAAAGTGCCGGAACCAGAAAGCTGGTGACAGAGCTTATTGAAGAGAGTCTTTGCCCCTGCTGTAAAGGAAAGCGCTTAAATGAAAAGGCGCTTGAGTGTAAGGTTGCGGGATACAGTATTGATGAAATGTGTGAGCTTGAGTTTGTTAAGCTTCGTGACATACTGCTTGGTATTAAAGACAACAGAGCCGCTACGATTGTGGAAGCTCTTTCGGCATCACTTACACGTATGATTGATATCGGACTGCCGTACCTTAGTATGAACAGAGAGTCGTCAACCTTATCGGGAGGAGAGGCACAGCGTCTGAAGCTGGTAAGATATATGGGAAGCTCACTTACCGGAATGACATATATTTTCGACGAACCGAGTACCGGTATGCATCCGAGAGATGTACACAGGATGGTTAAGCTGCTGCAGCAATTGAGAGATAAAGGTAATACGGTTCTGGTTGTCGAGCATGACAAGGATATAATCAGTATTGCGGATGAAATAATTGATGTCGGTCCTCTGGCGGGTAAGGCGGGAGGAGAAATACTGTTTCAGGGAAGCTATGAGTCTCTTCTTTTATCAGGAACCAAGACGGGAAAGGCTCTTAGCGAACAGGTGAAAATCAAGGAACAGCCAAGAACTGCCGGGGAGTTCCTTCCCGTTAGGAATGCGACATTGCATAACCTCAAGGGTATTTCGGCTGATATTCCGCTTAACATACTGACAGTTATAACAGGTGTGGCAGGCTCGGGAAAGAGCACGCTGATTAGGGATGTGTTTGCAAAGCAGTATGAGGACCGTGTGGTTATGGTGGACCAGTCGCCGGTAACGGCTACCGGACGTTCGACCCCGGCAACCTTCCTCGGCTTCTTTGATGAGATAAGAAAGCTTATCGGGGCAGAGAATAAGAAGGACGCCTCTTTATTTACCTTTAACGGCGCGGGAGCTTGCCCGGCATGTAAGGGCAGAGGAGTAATAATTACGGAGCTTGTATTTATGGACCCTGTAACAACGGTATGTGAAGAATGCGAGGGTACACGCTACAGTAAGGAAGCACTGAAATACTGCTATCACGGAAAGAATATAATCGATATACTGAACATGTCCGTTGAGGATGCGTATGAGTTTTTTAAGGATAATAGAAAAATCAGCAGACATTTACGGGCACTTATGGAGGTGGGACTGCCCTATCTTTCTCTCGGTCAGCCCTTATCAACCTTATCCGGCGGAGAAAGACAGAGAGTTAAGCTTGCAAAGGATATAGACGGCAAAGGGAATATCTACATTCTTGATGAGCCGACGACGGGGCTTCACGCATCGGACATAAAGAGTATTATGCAATTACTGGAAAGTCTTGTTGAGCGCAAAAATACCGTGATTGTTATTGAGCACAATCTTGACGTTATGAAGCAGGCAGACTATATCATTGATATAGGACCGGACGGCGGAACAATGGGCGGAGAGGTGGTTTTTGCGGGAACGCCGCAGGAAATGATTGATACCTCGGATACAATAACTGCGAGATATTTACGAAAGTCGCTGTGAGTCCGGTATTGACAAAATGAATAAACGGCATATAATATAAACGTGTTTATATAAACTGATTTATATTATGTGTCGTTTTGTTTTATTATCAGAGAAGAGGTGAATTATGGCACGCAGGGTTACAATCTCGAAAGAGGTCATTTTGCAGGCGGCACTGAACATGCTGATTCGTGACGGCTATTCTTCAATAAATATCAAAACACTTGCAAAGGAAATCGGCTGCTCAACACAGCCTATTGCATGGCATTTTGAAAATATGGAGGGACTAAGGTCGGCACTTGCCGACTATACGCTTGCTTATGCGGCAGGACAGGTGGTCTTGGACGGTACAAATGAGCTGGCGGCATTTGAAAGCATGGGAAGAAGCTATGTACGAATGGCAGTCAGAGAGCCTAACCTTTTCAGATTCCTCTATCTGGGAGAGAATACGAAGGGAATGGTGACAAGCTTTAAGGACATAGGTACAGGTGCTCAGGGACAGGAAAGGATTGGGCGTATTGCCGCATATTTTGGAATAACAGCAGAAAGCGTAAAGCGATATTGGCAGAATACGGTTATATATTCTCACGGAGTGGCAACTCTCGTAGCGACGGGGGTTATTAAGGCTACGGAGGAGGAAATGATGGACATGATTAACAGGGCAGCAGACGGCTTCCTTATGCAGGAGGGCGTACCGGCCGATAAAATTCCGCAGTAGCAAAGAGAAAGGACAGGTGGGTATGACGGATTACGAAATTACAAAATATGATGATTTAGATGATATACAAAGAGAACAGGCTGTTGAGATTTTTCTTGAGGGCTTTGGGCATCTGATGACCTTTACCAAGGATAAGGAGGTGCTCAGAAAGCTTATTCGCGGCTCTATGAGTCCTACTCTGTTCAAATGCTATGTTGAGAATGAAAGGGTACTCGGAATAATAGGTCTGGCTACCAATTGTGAGCGTCCGCTTAAGTTCAATCGTGAGCTTTGTCAGGAGCTTTTCGGCAGATTCAGGGGAAATATATTGGAAAAGCAGATGAACGCAATCTTCCAGAAGCCTGTTGTTAAAGGAGAGAAGGAACTGTATATTGACGTGCTGGCAACGGCAGGAAAAGCCCGCGGAAGGGGTGTCGGAACAGCACTTTTAAATTATGCCTTTGCACTTGACGGATATGATACATATTTTATCGAGGTTTTTTCAAAAAATCCGGCAGCAAACCTATATAAAAAGGTCGGATTCTCAGTATACAGGAAGCATAAGTTTTCCCCGCTGCGCCTTCAGGGAGCAGGGTATCCGATAATGATGAAGAAGCCGATATAGAGGCTTCGTCGTTATATTAAGGAAAAATATGAAATAAATACAGTATTTACAAATATAAGTTAACGTAGAAATAAAGCGGCATACATGGTAAACTTTAAAACGCTGAGTGGTTCAGCTGTTTGTAAAATCAAAAAGAGACGTTTTTACGAAATCGTATTAGTAAATTGCCTGAACCGGCTTCACAGGTACAGGCAGAATATGCTATAATAGCTCTAATTATGCAGGATACGTTACCACAAACGAGGATTCGAACACTGCGGAGGCTGAATATGAGTATATTGTTTAACAAAGAAGAGATAAAGCGCTTTTTTGAAATATTGCATGAGCCGACAGATTCTAAGGAAAAGGTATATGAAAATACCAGGCAGGCGGTTGCTTTAATCGCGGATATTTTGCATCTCGGAAGAGTGGCGGGTGTTTACTCGGTTCCGGAGTCGGTACTGAGAAAAAAGATTGACAATGATATAGTTCTTCTTCTTGAGAAACCCGAATACAGTGAAGAAAATCCGGTTGTACTGAATTTTCGGACAGGAGATGGCGGAAGCGTTGTAGTAACCTTCAATTCCGAGGCAGGATATTGCTGGGATGATGAAGAAATAAGAAACGTAAGAATTGTTGCAAATGTACTGTTCGGTGTCTTGCGTCAGGAGATGCTGGGCTCTCTTCTTAAGCATGTGGTTACGATGGACCTTACGGTCGGAATTCCGAATATTTCGGCGTACATGCAGTTTGCAGGGCGCATTATGGAACAAAAGCAGCTGGAACACTACGTTGCGGTATATATAAATGCCCGGAATTTCAAATATGTCAATAAGGTTTTACCGCATCCCTTTGCGGATGAGGTAATGAAAAAGTATTCGGTCACGCTTGCGGAGCTTGCAGCTGAGGGTGAGATGGTTGCGAGACTGGGCGGTGATAATTTTGTTGCCCTGTTACGTGAAGAAAACGCAGATGCGTTTTTCGATAAGGTAAGTAATATAAGAATTACATACAACTACGAGGGAAACGAGAAGCGCTTTGGCTTCGGTGCAACAATTGGTGTTTCAAGGCTTGAGGGAATAAGTAACATCGGCGAAATAATGACTCGTATAAGTGTTGCATATCAGGTGGCGCGAAACAGCGAAAAGAGCATTGTTCATTTCAATGAGGCCCTTTATGAGAGCGTCATGAAGCAGAAGGAGACACTGGCAGGCTTTGGACGTGCTCTGAAAAGGCAGGAATTTGTTGTGTATTACCAGCCAAAGGTAAGTACCTCTGATTTGTCGTTATGCGGTGCTGAAGCACTGGTAAGATGGCGCATGCCTGATGGTAAATTAAAGCCTCCGGGAGAATTCATTCCGATTCTTGAGAAGAGCGGAAGCATATGTGAGCTTGATTTTTATGTGCTCGATAAAGTATGTGAGCTGCTTAAAAGATGCGAAAATGAAGGAATCGAGCGCAGGTGCATATCGGTTAATTTCTCAAGAAAGCATATGACGAATCCGAATCTGGTGGAGGATATAGTTGCAGTCATTGACAGACATAATATCCCTCATGAGTATATTGAAATTGAGCTTACGGAGAGCGAGGATTTCAGGGATTATGTTGTTATGGCGAAGCTGGTTGAGGGGCTGAAAAATCAGGGTCTGTCAACCTCAATAGATGACTTCGGAACGGGCTATTCTTCGCTTAATATGTTGAAAATGGCAAGCATTGATTTGCTCAAAATAGACAGATCCTTCATTCCGGTCGAGGAAGGATACAATGAGAAAACCAAGGAATGCATTATGTTCCAGCATATTGCACATCTGGCAAAGGCGCTCGGCTTCAAAATTGTTACCGAGGGAGTCGAAACCGGACAGCAGTACGAATATCTTAAGAATGCCGGTTGTGATATGGTACAGGGCTTCTATTTTGACCGACCGCTGCCTGAGGATGAATTTCTTAAGAAACTGGTTATAGGAAAATATACGATTGATAAGGAGATATAGGAGCCGTATGGGATGAAAGGCGATGGGCTTTCCTGAAGCAAATTGGGAAGGTTTGTCGCTTTTTGTGCAATAAAATGAGTTTGGAATGGGGAGGGTTATTCGTATGAAAAAAGAAAGCTATCTTAAGCAGATTGATGACGTGATTGAGAATGGGAGGTATAAGGCGGACTGGAAGTCGCTGGCACATCATAAGACACCGGAATGGTTCACCGAGGCTAAGCTCGGAATATTCATTCATTTTGGGATTTACAGTGTGCCGGGCTTTGGAAATGAGTGGTATTCCCGTACGATGTATGACCCAAAGCACAGAGAATTTGAACACCATATAAAGACCTACGGGAAACATAGTGAGTTCGGCTACAAGGACTTTATTCCCATGTTTCGTGCAGAAAAGTTTGATGCCGCGGAATGGGTGTCGCTGTTTAAGGAGGCAGGTGCCGGATATGTTATGCCGGTAGCAGAGCATCATGACGGCTTTGCAATGTATGAAACGGAGTTTAATCGCTTTAATGCGGTTGAAATGGGACCGAAGAGAGATATTATCGGTGAGATTAAAAAGGCATGTGATGAAAACGGGATTATCTTTTGCGCCTCCTCGCACCGGGCTGAGCACTATTTCTTCATGAATATGGGAAGAACCTTTGACAGTGATGTGAATGACGAAGAATATGCGGATTTTTACGGACCGGCATACTACAGTCCCGCATTTGATTCGGATATTCTGCATATTACAACCGCTGATGTATCTGCCGAAGGAGCAAGTGAGGAGTTTTTACGGGACTGGCTTGTAAGAACCTGTGAGCTTATCGATAAGTATCAGCCGGCAATAGTGTATTTTGACTGGTGGATTCAGAATCATTCCTTTAAGCCGTATCTTAAGAAGTTAGCGGCTTACTATTACAATCGTGCGGAGGAATGGGGAAAGGAAGTAACGATAAACTATAAGCATGAGGCATTTCCGCCGACTGTTGCGACCTTTGATGTTGAGCGCGGTGCACTTAAGGGAATTTCACCGGTGCCGTGGCAGACTGATACCGCAATCGGCAAAAATTCCTGGGGCTATACCTCGGATAATGAGTTTAAGGGGGCGCGTCAGATAATCTGCGATTTGATTGATATTGTAAGCAAGAACGGAAATCTGCTGCTGAATATCGGACCCAGGCCCGACGGTACAATTACGGAGGCAGAAGCTGCGATTCTCAGGGAACTGGGAACATGGCTGTCCGTAAACGGAGAAGGAATTTACGGTACAACCTTCTGGAGAACCTTCGGAGAAGGAGAGGTAAATGCGGAGGAGGGCTTTTTTAAGGATAATGATGAAAAGAACTTTACCGCAAAGGATTTTAGGTTTACCTACAAGTCCGGATTTATATATGTATTTCAGATGAGACCTGACGGCAGTCCGGCGGTGATAAAGTCACTCGCAAGGAAGGACGGAAATGATTTAACCGTTAAGGCAGTAACCATGCTCGGAAGTGAAGAAGAGGCGGAATTTAAAAGAGATGCCGATGCCCTTGTTATTTATCCGGGGAAAAAGACCGGGTCGGATCTGCCGATATGCTTCAGGCTTGAGCTCGACTAATATATCAGGTGTGCACTGCAGGGCAGGATACACGGAAAGAAGGGGATTTTCGGTATGATAAAAAGGTTAATTACGGCTTTGACCGTGCTTGTTCTGTGCAGTATGTTGTTTGCATGCTCGGGAGAGGAGACTGAAGCTTTAAAGCAGGAGCAGCCGGCAGTTACAGAAGGCGCGGATACTCCTGAGGCAACGGTTTCACCGGATAGCAGTGCAGAAGGCGATATGCCGCTTGTGTTTTCCGAAAAGAGCGGAATATATCCGGAGGAGTTTTTATTGTATATGTCTGCCTCGGATGTACAGGCGGAAATTTATTATACTGTTGACGGAAGTGATCCGGCAGTGAGTGAAACGGCGGTGAAGTATACAGAGGCATTAAGAATAACCGACAGGAAAAATGATGCAAATGTGGTATCTGCAGTTGATCCGCTGCTGATTTCAGGTAATTTCAATGCGGTGACCTTAAAGAAGGACGCATTTAAATGTAAAATCGATGCTCCCGAGGATTCGGCGGTGGATAAATGTACTGTGGTGCGCGCCGCTGTAAGGCGTCCTGACGGAACCTTCGGCGAGGAGGTTTCGGGAACCTATTTTATCGGAGCAATGGCGGAGCATATAAACGGTATAGCGCAAAGCTGCGAGGCTTCCGGTACAACTCTTTCCGTTATCAGCATATGCGCCGATTATGATTCCTTTTTTGACAGTAAGACAGGTATCTATGTTAAAGGAGATGTATTTAATAATGCTCTTGACGTTTTTCTGAAGGCAGGTGCCAAGCTTAAGGAGGGTGAGGATGCCAGAGGAATGGATGCCAACTATAAGCAAAAGGGCAGGGAGTGGGAGCGCACGGTGCGGGTTTCCTTTATGGAATGTGACTCGGACTCAGCTAATGAGGTACTGGCACAGACCTGCGGAATCCGTATTCAGGGCAATTATTCCCGCTCGGATTTGCAGAAGGGCTTAAGACTGTATGCGAGAGAGGAATACGGGAAGAAGAATTTCAAATATCCGTTTTTCGGTGAGGACTATGTAAATAAAAACGGAGAAGTAATGGATAAGTTTAAAACACTGGTTCTGCGTAACGGCGGAAACTGTGCGTTTACATCAAAGTTTAATGATACCTACTGGCAGTCAATGTTAGCCGAAGCGGACTGCGGAACACAGAAATCGCGTCCCTGCATTGTTTATCTGAACGGGGAGTACTGGGGACTGTATATTCTTCAGGAGGATTATACGGATAATCATATGGAGAATTTGTACGGTGTTGATAAGAATGATGTCGTAATTTATAAGGGCGATGCGGAGGCATTAAAGCTCGGCTATAAGCTTGATGAAGGGAGCATCCCCGAAGGAGAGCATGAATCCTATTACTTTAATGAGCTGTTCGGATTCTTTGACAGTCATGATGATTTAAAGAGCGGGGAAGCCTATGATGCATTTTGCGAAATTGTCGACCCGCAGTCAGTACTTGATTATTTTGCCGTGCAGATATGGATAAATAATAAATGGGACTGGCCGGGGAAAAACTGGTCAATGTGGAGAACAATTACCGATGACGGCGGGGACGACAGCTACGGTGACGGAAGATGGCGTTTCCTGTTTTATGATATGGAATTCGGTGGCGTCAGCGGCTCCTCGGATGCACGTGCGAATACGATAAAAGAGGATAATTACAAACCGGACGGTCTGCTTGATTTTGATACGTCTAATCCGGCTGTGCTGTGCTTTGCATATCTTATGACGAATGACGGCTTCAGAGCGGAGTTTTCTGAAAGACTTACGGGACTGTCGGAGGGATTTTTCGAGCAGAAATCCGCCTTGGCCCGCCTTGACGAATTTGAGGCGGTATACGGACCCCTGTACGAGCAGTTTTTCAGGCGCTATGAGGGAACCGGCTCTGCGGATAATGCGATAAACGGAGGCTATGCAACGGGTAAATGTATACGTGATTTTCTGGCTAAGCGTAAGGACCATATACAGCCGATGCTTGACTTTGCCGAGGAGGTTGCGGGACGCCGGAATTAATGCGGGAGATATTCCTGCACAGTAGGAGCAGGAGATTGGAGGAAGCATGAAAATATTTGACATATCACAGGAGGTATTCGGATGCAGGGTTTTCCCGGGCGATCCGGTGCCGGAAAAAAGAGAGCTTATGCGGATGGAGGAAGGAAGTCTGTATAATCTGTCTGAGTTCAGTATGTGCTGCCATAACGGAACCCATGTTGATGCGCCTGCGCATTTTATAAGAGACGGGAAAACGATAGATGAGCTTGATACCGAATGCTTTGTCGGAAAGGCGTATGTTGCGGAATGCAGCGGAGATATTACCGGGGATAATGCAAGGGATATACTGGTAAAAGCCGAAGAGGCAGACCGCGAGGCTGCGAAAAGGATTCTTATAAAGGGAGATGCGGTGGTTACCGAAGCTGCAGCGGAGATTTTTGCGGATGCCGGTATTTATCTGCTCGGAAATGAATCGCAGACCGTCGGTCCGGAGAATGCACCGATGGAGGTTCATCTTAAGCTTCTCGGAGCAGAGGTGGTATTACTTGAGGGAATAAGGCTTCGGAGTGTTAAGGAAGGTGTTTATCTCCTTAATGCAGCTCCGCTCAAGCTTGGCGGTGCCGAAGGCTCGCCGTGCAGGGCAATATTGATTAAAGAAGACTAGGGAGGAAGCATGACGACACGTGAAGAAGTGCTTGAGTACGGGTTATCATTTCCGGATACATATCAGGATGCTCCGTTTCATGACCCGAACTGGCAGCTGGTCAGGGTTAAGGGAAGTAAGAAGGCGTTTTTATGGACCTATGAAAGAAACGGCTGTATTAACATAAATGTTAAGATTGATTTGCAGTGGGGAGAGCTGTGGCGGCAGAAATACAGCTCAGTGGTTCCCGGCTGGCATCAGAATAAGAATCACTGGAATACCGTTATCCTTGACGGGAGTATTCCGGGGGATGACATACGGCTTATGATAGCAGAGAGCTATGAGCTGGTAACGGACAGTCCGTCAAAAAGGATATATGAGGCGGTTAAGCAGATTCCTGCCGGACATGTTGCAACCTACGGCCAGATAGCAACGCTGGCAGGCGATTCGAAAATGGCAAGGGCTGTCGGAAATGCGCTTCACAAGAATCCGTCGCCCGAAACGATTCCCTGCTTCAGGGTTGTTAATTCAAAGGGTGAGCTTGCAGGTGCCTTCGCATTTGGCGGTGCAGGGATTCAGGAGCAGCTGCTGAGAGAGGACGGAGTTGAGGTAATTAACGGAAAGGTTGATTTAGAAAGGTTTGGCATGAAGCTTTAGTAAAAGAAGCTAAAGGGCTAAACGAAACTTTAATGAATGAGGCTGCCGCGTTTGGCGGAAACATTGCCTTGGTTCGGACGGATAAGGAGGGATAGTTATGGAAACCTGGTATTACAAGGTGATTTCAATTGACGGTGACTATGCCGTGTTACAGCGAACCGATATAGAGTCGGATGAAACAAAGCTGGTGGCAAGGGCTTTGCTGCCGTATGAAATCAGTGAGGGAAGCAGTCTCAAATATGAATGCTTTTCATATGAGCTTATGGAATAAAAGCAGTTTATTCAAAGAATAGGCAGAGAAACCGTCTTGACATCGCTGAAGAAAGGACATAAAATGAAGCTAATTTGAAATCGATTTCAGATAAGTGAGGGATTTGATGTTTCAGCAAAGAGCAAATGAGGGCAGGACAATAACCATATATGATATTGCAAAGGAAGCCGGTGTATCGGCAGCCACAGTATCGAGAGTCTTAACGAACAGTGCTAATGTCAGTGCCGAAAAGCGCGAAAGAGTAATGGCCTTGGTTGAGAAATATAATTTCGAGCCGAATGCCCTTGCAAAGGGACTTGTGAATACTAAAACAAGAACCATCGGAGTGCTTGCGGCGGATATCAGGAATCCGTATTACGCTGCTCTTTTTGTTGCGTGCGAGCGTGCGGCGCGTGAGGTGAACTATTCAGTTACCTTATGCAATTCCTTCGGCGGTGCCGAAAATGAAAAGACAATGCTTAAGATGCTTCAGGCGCAGAGAGTGGATGCAATAATACAGATGGGCGGAAGTGTTGACGATTTGGCTTCAAATGAGGATTATGTTGAGGCTGTAAATCAGACAATGGCAACTACTCCCGTGATTATTACGGGTAAGCTCGACGGAACAAGATGCCATTCCGTGCGCATTGACAGTATGATGGCTATGGAGCTGCTGCTCGAGCATCTGATAAATCTGGGACATACAAGGATTGCGCTTATCGGAGGAAGAAAAAACGTACTTGCTACCTTTGAGAAGCATCAGCGCTATAAGCAGATACTCAAGGCTAACATGATAGAATATATTCCGGAGCTGATTGCCGAGGATTCGGGCTATGATTTTGAGAGCGGCTACAGCAGTGCAAAAAAGCTGCTTGAGGGCGGTGTTATACCGACCGCGATAATTGCAATCAATGATTTTTCTGCCATAGGTATAATGAGATACCTCAGTGAAAAGGGCTTAAGGGTGCCGGAGGATATATCCGTGGTAAGCTATGATAATACATACATGTCTCAAATGGTAACTCCGAGACTGACTACCGTAGATTATAATTATGATGAGTTCGGACGAAAGCTGATTGACACGACGGTGTCACTGATTGAAGGCCGTAAGTCGGGAGCACTCAGGATGATTACACCTACTTTGATTGTGCGGGAGAGCAGCGCAAGGGTTAAGGAAGAAGCAGAATAAAGAGTTCGGAAAGAATTTGCGAAATCGTTTTCATAAAATTATTGTTTATAAGAGTTGTTGCAGATGCAGCAGCTCTTTTTTTGTTTGCGAGAGGGCGAAAATAAAAGGGAGCTGTTTGTGCACTGTGTATAAACAATTGGTGTCTGTAATGCAAATAATAACGAAAAAATATATTTTTTTAATATATGGATTGACAGCTGTATGGTAAAAGTGCTACAATAAGGCACATGAAACCGATTTCAAATTGGTTTTGATAAGCATTTTGCATAATAGACAGTGCATGTGCGGTGCCGCATGTTGCCATATGGGAGCTGTTACAGGCGGTTTGCACATAACGCGCAGAAATGAGGGTGTTTATGGGAAAGACAAAGGTTAAGGCTGCAAGGCCGAAATCAAATTTAACTTTCTTTCAAAAAGTGAAAAGGCATAAGACACTGCTGCTGATGTGTACGCCTGCGATGCTGTTCTTCCTGGCGTTCAGCTATGCCCCGTTGCCCGGTATCTGGGTAGCATTTGTTAAATACAATTACCGTAAGGGCATATTCGGAAGTGATTTTGTCGGTCTTAGGAATTTTGAGTTTCTTGCGCAATCCGGCAAGCTTGCGGAGCTGACTAAAAATACAATACTTTACAATGTTGCATTTATTATTCTGGGTAATCTGCTTGCGATTTTTATAGCTATTCTTCTTAACGAGATGAAGAGCAAGATGTTCAAGAAGGTATCCCAGACAATGATGTTCCTGCCTTACTTCATTTCACAGGTTCTGGTAGGCATCCTTGTTTATAATCTTTTGAACTATGATTACGGATTTGTAAACAGTGTCCTTACTTCACTCGGGTTTGAAAAATGGGGACCGTATTCCGACCCGGGAGCGTGGCCGGTGCTGATGGTAGTCATACATCTCTGGCAGCAGACGGGATACAATTCGGTAGTATATTTTGCGGCAATCATGGGTATTGACTCAGAGATTGTTGAAGCGGCAAGAGTAGATGGTGCCAACGGATTCCAGAAGATAAGATACATAATTCTGCCGAGTCTTAAGCCTACACTGGTTATTCTGCTTCTGTTTGCCCTCGGCGGAATTGTAAAGGGTAACTTCGGATTATTCTACAACATAATCGGAACCAACTCCCTTCTCTATCCGACTACGGATATTATTGAAACCTTCGTATACCGCGCAACAATAACGGATTTCAACTTCTCAACGGCTTCGGCGGTCGGACTGTATCAGTCGATTATCGGTTTTGTTATGGTTATGGTATGTAACTGGGTAGTAAAGAAGATTGAACCTGATTACTCGCTGTTCTGATATGGCGGCGCTTCGGAATGGAGGTTAATGGTGTGAAAAATCACATAAATATGATTTTTCGCACGGCTATTTGTTTCTGAGCGAGAACAAATAGCCATTGCATTATTCCTCGCGATAAGTCGCTCAGAAATGAGGATTAAAATGGCAAATAAAGAAAAAGCAATGGTTCATTCGGGCAGTAAGATAAAGCTCGGAATTTCCGACAGGATTATACGCGGAATCGGCTATGCGGTTGTTTCGATTTATGCGCTTGCATGTGTTATTCCGTTTCTTATTATAGTCGGTACATCCTTCACAAGTGAAACAGTTATCAGGGCGGAAGGTGTAAAGCTTATACCTAAGGAATTTACGGCGAAGGCTTATGACATGGTTTGTCAGGGCGGTCTGATTTTCAAATCATACGGACTGACAATTACCCTTACGGTAGTGGGAACGGTTATCGGACTTACGATAATAGCGATGACCGGCTATGCGCTTCAGAGAAAGGATTTCTGCTTCAGAAACGCAATTTCCTTCTACATATATTTTACAAGCTTATTCTCAGCGGGACTTGCTCCTTATTACCTGCTGATGACGCAGTACTATAAGCTGATTGACAGCTACTTTGCGGTATTACTTCCGCTGCTGATGTCACCGTGGCTGATTATTCTTATGAAGAACTTCGTTAAAGCGATTCCTCATGAGATTACGGAGTCAGGAAAGATTGACGGAGCCGGAGACCTCAGGATTTTTACATCACTTATTCTTCCGATGCTTAAGCCGGCGCTTGCTACAATCGGTTTGTTCCTTGCACTCGGCTACTGGAATGAGTGGTATCAGTCCTCACTGTTCCTTTCATCAAACGTTGATGTAAAACCCTTACAGTATTCACTGTATAAGGTAGTAAATGAGGTTCAGTCACTTAAGAATTCTATCGCGGGTCAGTATGTTATCCTTACGGATATTCCTACGGAGAGCTTAAAGATGGCTACCGCGGTTATGGCAACGGGTCCGATTATTTTCCTTTACCCGTTTGTCCAGAAGTATTTCATCGGCGGCATCACCGTCGGTGCGGTAAAGGGCTAAGGCTGTTGCTCCTAACGGGAGTTATTATATAGTAGTATTTGTCCGGGGAGGGGAGAGTGGCTTCGGACGGATATGACAGCAAACAAAACTATTTTTCAGGAGGGAAAGACATGAAAAAATTTTTAGCAGTACTCCTTACGCTGACCATGATTATTGGCCTCGTAGGATGTGGAAGTTCTGATTCGGGCGAAACAAGCCAGAGCGGTTCAAGCAACTCAAGCAGCTCAAGCAGTTCAAGCTCAAGCTCAGACAGCAGCAGCCAGTCGGCTATCGATACCTCAGAGCATGTTGTTATTACATACATGACTACAGGAGGAAAGCCTTCGAACGGCGCTACAGAGGATATGCTTGCTAAGCTTAACGCTATCCTTACAGAAAAGGTAAATGCTGAAATTCAGATGTACTATATTGATTGGACTGATTATCTTGCAAACTATAACCTTACACTTGCAAGAATGGACGGTTCTGTTGACTTAATCGGAACAGCATCTGACTGGCTTGATGCATGGCCTAATGCAAAGAACGGTGCTTTCCTTGAGTTATCAGAGGATATGCTTAAGACATATGCTCCCAAGACATGGGCATCAGTTCCTGCTGAGAACTGGGAACTTTGTAAGTACAACGGCGAAATCTACTTAATGCCTGAGGACAATTACGCACAGTGGACTAACCATGGTTTTGCATATCGTCTTGACTGGGCTAAGGAAGCCGGCCTTGCTGACGGTGTAAAGAGCTGGGAAGACCTTACAACATACTTCACATATGTAAAGAACACCTATACCGATATCATTCCTTGGGATTCAGACGGTACACATAACGTACAGATGGCAAGCGGATGGATTGCATCACATACTAACTTCGTTCCGATCGACGGTCTTTCAACAGGCGGACTTTGGGGCGGTACAAAGGATAATTTATACACCATCACAACTCCTTTCATGACAGAGACTGATTCTTTAGTTGAATACGCTAAGATGATGAAGCAGTGGAGCGAGCTTGGTGTTTGGAAGACTGACGTATTAAATAACACAGCTTCCGATAACAGAGAGGACTTCAAGATTGGCCGTGTTTCTGCTGAGCAGCATCATACACAGACATGGACAGACCTTTGCAGCCATAAGCCCGGATATACAATTTACGAGGATGACGCAGACGCAGAGGCAGGCTTCTTCTACTTTGGTCAGGAGACAGGCAACATTATAGCTTTATCAATTACTCACGGTGCTATGGCAGTTTCTGCAGCAAGCAAGAACCCTGAGAGAGCATTAATGGTTTATGATTTAATCAGAAATGATCCGGAATGCTACAAGCTTTTCTGCTACGGTGTTCAGGGAAGACAGTGGGATCTCAATGAAGACGGTCTCCGTATACAGGCTGAAGGCTATGTAAAAGAGAATGACGAAATCGTTACCAACTTCTGGTGGGGACGTAATGATGACCTTGAAATCAAGGATGCATCTATGAACTGGGAAGCAATTGACAAGTTATATGCTGAATATGACAAGATTAAGATTAACTATCCTTACGGACAGTTCGTTCCGGATGTTGATACAATCCAGTCATACATCAACAATGTTAACGAAACTCATAACAACTATATGAAGCAGATTTCTTACGGTCTTTACACCGGAACAGCAGAAGAAATCGTTGCTGAGTATCAGGCAGCTATGAAGGCAGCAGGTATTGATACTGTTACCGAAGAGCTTCAGAGACAGTTTGATGTACTTTACAATAAGTAAAATATAAACTAACTTTACGTAAGAAAAATAAATGCATGGGGTTTATTGAGCCCCATGCATTTTTTAGTTTGCGCGCCATGGGCGCGCTCTAACGGGTGAAAGTCCCGAACACGCCCAGATAGTGGGAAGTGTATAGTTGAACAGCAAGGGTGTCCATCGTGAGATGGAATCTGAAGGA
>JAZNKQ010000037.1:0-38932 GCA_045578645.1 Lachnospiraceae bacterium | reverse complement strand
AGTAATAAGAAATACCTTGCTCACAAATCAGAGCGCAGTAATAAGAGATATAGTGCTCACAAATCAGAGCGCAGTAATAAGAGATACAATGTTCTCAAATCATGGCACAGTAATAAGAAATACCTTGCTCTTAAATCGGAGCGCAATAGTAAGAAATACAGTGTCTCCGACTTAAAGTGCCAGATCTATGTGCTGCATTGTTCCTGCTCCGCCGGATTCCTTTAAATAAATTCCTGTCTTGCGAATGGCGGCATTTGTATCGTTTGTTGCGATGTTATTGAGCATAAAGTCGGTTGATACATTACCGAGATACAGCGCTCCGACATCAGCTTCCTTAAGACTTATCAGAATATCATTGCCGTCTTTGTCTTTTGTCCAAATCTGTAGTTTCGAAAAAATATCATCATTTTCGTCAATCCAGCTGTTTTCGTCCGAGTCGAATTCGGCAAGCTCCAAAAAGCCGTCGCCGGTTTTTGCACCGAAGAGCTCGGAACCGTTGTTGACGATACCATCCTCGTTCCTGTCAAGGACAAGATATCCGCTTCCGGAATCAAGTGTTGATATGTAGTCCTCAGCTCCGTCCGAGTTGATGTCAAAAAAGAACTTTTGGTCACTTACGGAGGCAATATCCTTATCAAGATTAATGACGAGCGGGTCCGTAAATACGTTTACTATGCTTTCCTGTGTAACTTCGGAGAATTCAGCCTCAAAGCTGCGGCTCATTCCGATTGAAATTCCGAAATTGATTTCTCTGCCGTCCTCGGTGAGTACATGTCCGGTGGCATTAAAGTTTGTAGCCTCCTTTTCGCTGAAATAACCGGAGGTTACGGTCCGGCGCAGCATAAGCTGAGCCCTGAAGTTTCCTCCCGTAATGCCGTTTTTTAAAGAAGCGGTATCGGGGGATGGGTTTTGTTGCTCGCGGCTGCCGGAAAGTAAATCGGGAATTTGCGATTTGCCGGTCAGAAGCGAAAAATCATTCGGAAGACTGCTTTGACCCTCACGGATTCTCTTTAAAAGCTCGAGTATGCGTTTTAATACAGTCAGCTCGAGGCTGTCATCGGGAGAGGGGAGCGAAAAGGAGTTTTCCGGAACGGCACCGTTTACGCCGGCACTGCTTTTTTTCTCTTCCTCCAGAAGCTTAAGAAGCCTTCTTGAAGAATCGGAAATCTTTACTGAAGCAGCACCTGAGCCGTCATTTTGCTTTGATGCCGAGGTGAGTATGGAGCTTGTACGTACTAAAGAAACACTTTGATAGTTACGTTCAGAGTCCATGGCGACAGAACTTGAATTGATTTTCATGCAATCACATCCTTTCTCATGCTTGAAAAATGAAATTAAGGGGAATCCTTTCCCCTGCAGCAGCACCGGGACAGAAAGCCCGCTATATCTGCTGTAATTATATATATCGGCACGGATTCTGATTTAGTTAACAGAACAGAGGAAGCTATATGGCATTTTGTACAATGGATTGGATAAATCGGGAATCAAGGGGAAAAATTAGCATAAAATTAGCTAAATAATAAATTGAATAAACAATTAAGGCAACTTGAACAATAATTAACTTACAAATTGTTGACAAAAGAAGGTTTGCGAAAATGTACAATATGCACAAAAATAGTGTCATATATTTGTTAATGATGACAAAGAGCATAATTTCTATTGAAGTTTTGGTAAGATTATAGTAATATTGTCACATAGATTAAATTAGCTTAAATTAACTTAAAAACAATTAAGATTCGAGGTAAAAAGCATGAGACGGAGGGTTATTACGAAAAAGATAACAGCTTTGCTGATGGTCTTTGTATTGCTGCTCACGATGGTTCCCGTTACCGAGCTGAATACATATGCGAAGACTGAGCTTCTGATGGAGGATTTCGATGAGATTATAAGTACCTATAATATCGATCCTTCAATTCTTTCGTACGGAGAGTATTCTGCAGGTCATAGCGGAGCAAAGAGACCTGAAACGGTTATCGAGATACCGGCGGGAGGCTACGTAAGATACGAGGAAAGTGATGCGGCAGCAACTCCGGAGGTGTATACCGATTATCAGGGCATGGCAGGAGAGAGCGTTCTTACGGGCGAGGATTCCCTGATTGAATTTGAGGTTAATGTTCAGGAGAGCGGACTTTATAATATTTCCGTTGTTTATTATCCGGTAGAGGGTAAGAACTCTGATATAGAAAGAAGCGTATTCGTTGACGGAGAGCTTCCGTTCCGCGAGCTTTCATTGCTTACCTTCCCCAGAGTATGGGAAAGCCATGTTGAGGATACATATGTTAATGAAAACGGCGTAACGGTTAAGAATTGGGAAAAGGATAATCAGGGAAATGATGTTAAGCCCAGAAGTATTGAGATTCCCGAATGGCAGACCAGATATCTGTATGACAGTGACGGTTATGTAACCGAAGCACTCGCTGTTTATTTTGAAGCGGGAGTACATACGATTTCACTTGTTTCCTTAAAGGAGCCCATGCTTATCAATAAGCTTGTGTTAAGTAATGAGGGTGCGACGCTTTCATACAGCGATGTTAAGGCTGCATGGGAAGCAGCGGGAGCAGCAGCAACCTCGGGACAGCAGATTCTTATCGAGGGTGAGTATGCGAGCAAGACATCCTCACAGATGCTTTATCCTCAGCAGGATCAGTCGTCACCGGCTGTTTCGCCTTCAAGCACAAAGGCACTTTTAAACAACTCAATCGGCGGTAATTCATGGCGTCTGGTAGGACAGTGGATTGAATGGGGATTCGATGTACCTGCTGACGGCTTCTATAATATAGCACTTTTTGATAAGCAGAATTTCTCAAGAGGTGTTCATGTATCAAGACGTATAACAATTGACGGAGCTGTTCCTTTTGCAGAGATGAACGAATATCCCTTCGAATATGAGCAGAGCTGGCGTGAGGATATTCTCGATGATGAGAACGGAGTTCCTTATGATTTCTATCTTGAAGCAGGACATCACACACTCCGCATGGAGGTTGTACTCGGAAGCTTCTCTGAAATAGTCGGACTGGTTGAAGAGTCGATTCAGCAGCTTAACAAGATTTACAGACAGGTAATTAAGGTAACGGGTGTTAACCCTGATACATACCGTGACTATCAGCTTGCGGCAGTCCTTCCCGGACTTAAGGCAGAGCTTATTGCAGCACGTGAAAAGCTTGGCTCGGCGCTTGCATTACTGGATGTGGTTGCGGGCAAGAACAGTGATAAGAAAACCGTGCTTATGACAATGCTTGATCAGCTTGATGAGCTGATTGATGATGAGGAATACTTTGTCAGAACAATTTCCTCGTTCAAAATCAATGTAAGAGCCCTCGGCACCTGGATTACACAGGTAATCAGCCAGCCTCTTCAGATTGACAGAATATATGTATATTCTCCTGATGTAGAGCCTGATACGGAGGATGCATCCTTCTTCAGTAAGCTTGGCTACGAGGTTCAGAGACTGTTCTACTCCTTCATTATTGACTACAACCAGATCGGTAGTGTTGCAGAGGGAGAAGATGCCCAGACCATCACTCTTTGGGTAGGTTCGGGACGTGATCAGGCAAATGTAATAAAATCACTTATTGACGAAAGTTTTACCAATACAACAGGCATCAGCGTAAATGTTCAGCTTGTTGATATGTCAACCCTGCTGAAGGCAGCGCTTGTAGGCGAGGGTCCTGATGTTGCAATACAGGTTGCAAATACAAACGGTATCGCGGGTGCGGTACTTAATACAGGTAATGATACTCCGGTAAATTACGGTATAAGAAATGCAGTTCTTGATTTAACACAGTTTGCAGATATTAATGAAGTGCTCGGACGCTTCCCGGATGCGGCAAACACACCTTTCGAATATGACGGTGCGGTTTACGGACTTCCTGAGACCATAACCTATCCGGTTATGTTCTACAGAAAGGATATCCTTGCTGAAATCGGTCTTGAAATTCCTAAGACCTGGGATGAGGTTAAGGTTGCCATGACAGTACTTGCCAAGAACCAGATGGAGTTCGGTATGCTGGCAAATGAGCAGCTGTTTGCTTCACTTCTCTATCAGAGCGGCGGTTCCTACTATACAGAGGACGGAAAAGCATCAGCACTTGATTCGGATATTGCAGTAGGCGTATTTAAGGATTTCTGCGAATACTACACAGATTACAAGCTTGATAAGGAAACCAGCGTTGAAGAACGTTTCCGTACAGGTGAGTGCCCGATTATCATTGCGGATTACACCGTATATAACAACTTTGCGGTATCTGCTCCCGATATTGCCGGACTTTGGAGCTTTACACAGATTCCCGGAACAGTAGCGGAGGACGGAAGTGTTGACCATTCTGTAGCAAGTACCGGTCTTGCAAGTATGATAATGGCAGATACAGAGGCACCCGAAGCAAGCTGGGAATTCCTTAAGTGGTGGACCAGTGAGGAGACCCAGACAAATTACGGACGTGAGATGGAAAGTCTTATGGGTTCTGCAGCACGAGTTCCTACCGCAAACTATAAAGCCTTCCTTAATATGCCCTGGCCGGTAGAGGATTTCCAGGCGTTAAAGGAATCAATGGAATGGGTTGAGGGTATACCTCAGGTTCCCGGCGGATATTATTCATGGCGTAATGTATACAACGCATTCTATGAGGTTGTTAACAATACGGATACGGCTCAGACAAGAGAAGAGCTTATGGATAAGGTAATTTACATCAATGCCGAAATTGCGTATAAGCGCGAAGAGCTTGAGCTTGATAAATAACAGGAGGTTTGAAATGGCTAAAGGAGTCAATATATCGCGAACAGCATATCAGCTGGCAAAAAGTCAGTCCTCTTTAGGTTATCGCATAAAGAAGAGTAAAGCCTCCTATATGATGCTTGCACCTTATTTTATATTATTTTTCTTCTTTACGGTTTTACCCGTATTGATGAGTATCGCGTTCAGCTTTACCTATTACAACATGCTTGAAATGCCTGATTTTATAGGCTGGAAGAACTACATCAAGCTGTTTTTGGAGGATGATATTTTCCTCAAGTCACTTAAAAACACATTACTGCTTGCGGTAATAACAGGACCTGTCAGCTACTTCCTGTGTCTGCTGTTTGCATGGATTATCAACGAATTTAAGGGTTGGCTGAGAGCTTTCCTTACACTGATTTTCTATGCACCCAGTATCTGCGGTAACGCTTATATCGTATGGAACCTGATTCTTTCGGGAGACCGTTACGGATATCTTAACGGTATTCTGCTTGACCTCGGAATTATCGATGAAGCGATTATCTGGATGAAGACAGAGGAATACGTACTTCCGATGCTTATCATCGTACAGCTCTGGCTGAGTCTCGGTACCGGTTTCCTTTCCTTCATAGCCGGACTTCAGACTATTGATAAGTCCTTGTATGAGGCGGCGGCACTTGACGGTGTTAAGAACCGTTGGCAGGAGCTCTGGCACGTAACCCTTCCGGCAATGAAGCCTCAGCTTATGTTCGGTGCGGTTATGCAGATAACCCAGTCGTTTGCCATTGCGGATGTTTCCATTCAGCTGGCGGGAAATCCTTCGGTAAATTACTCCGGAGCAACCGTAGTAACGCACCTTCTTGACTATGGTACCGTTCGTTTTGAGATGGGCTATGCTTCGGCTATTGCAACCGTACTGTTCCTGCTTATGGTCGGAACAAACATGCTGGTACAGAGAATACTGAGGAGGGTTGGTGAATAATGAAAACACGCAGACGCTTCTTCAAACCCAGAGAAAAGAAAATGAACCGTTCGATGGCAGGTAACGCACTGCTTTTCGGACTTATGATAATCTGCGGACTGGCAATGATAATTCCGCTTGTCATGGTAATCAACAACTGCCTGAAGCCCCTTGATGAGCTGTTCCAGTTCCCGCCTAAGATTTTTGTAAGAAACCCTACGCTTGAGAACTTCAGTGATTTGTTTACCCTGATCAGTGATTCATGGGTACCTTTCTCAAGATACATACTTAATACAATAATTATTACCGGCGGCGGAATGGTAGGTCATGTTATCATTGCCTCACTTGCCGCTTACCCTTTGGCAAAGCATAAGTTCCCGGGAAAGAATATTCTGTTCAAGATGGTAGTGCTTTCCATGATGTTCTCATGGACAGTTACCCAGACTCCCCAGTATATGATTATTTCCTGGCTCGGAATTAACAACAGCTATCTTGCGCTGATACTTCCGGCATGCTCATTTGGTATGGGTCTTTACCTTATGAAGCAGTTTATGGAGCAGCTGCCCGATTCACTTATGGAATCGGCAAGACTTGACGGTGCAAGCGAGTGGAATGTTTTCTGGAAGATAGTAATGCCCAACGTAAAGCCTGCATGGCTGACACTGGCGATATTCCAGTTCCAGCAGATGTGGGGAAATACAGGAAGTACCTTCCTTCGTGATGAGGAGCTTAAGCCTCTGCAGTATGCACTTCAGCAGATTTCTGCCGGCGGAACTGCAAGAGCCGGTGCGGCAGCAGCTGTTACATTTATCATTGCGGCAGTGCCGATTACCTTCTTCCTTGTCTGCCAGAGAAACGTATTGGAAACAATGACTTCATCCGGTATGAAGGATTGATGGGAGGGAGCAGAAATGAAGAGATTATTAAATTCAAAAAAAGCAGTTTCCTTCTTCCTTGCAGTGCTGCTGTTAGCTTTAACATTTACTGAAAAAGTAAGTGCTTCAACACTTCCGTATGACTCATATAATTATGACTATTTTCAGTATATACACTTTACTCCGGCACCCTATGAGCCCTCGAGGACAATAAAGGGAGCAGACCTGAGCTATAACGGTGAGTCGATAGGAAATTTCGCAACACCGCAGGATATATGTCAGGCACCGGACGGAAATATTTATGTTGCCGACACCGGAAACAACCGTATTGTTGTTCTTGATTCTTCCATGAAGAATGTAGTGAATGTTATTACCGGCTTTATAAATAACGGTACGGAGGATAAATTCGGTCAGCCGACAGGTGTGTGTGTTTCGGAAAATGAGCAGATTTATGTCGCCGACACAAAAAACAAGAGAATAGTCGTACTTGAGCTTGACGGTACGTTTGTAAAAACCGTAGAGAATCCCCAGTCGGAGAGTCTTGAGGAGGGATATGTATTTACACCCTTGAAGGTAACCGTTGATTACGCGGACAGAATATATGTAATAGCCCAGAATATGTTTGAGGGTATTATGGTATTCGAGAGCAACGGTGAGTTTGCAAGCTTCTTCGGAACTATCGAGGTAGAGATTTCTGCCTGGGAAAAGTTCTGGAAGAGAATGGCAACTAAGGAAGAGCGTGCAAACCAGCAGCTGTTTATTCCTACAGAGTTTACCGGAATTGATATTGATCCCGACGGATTTGTATATGCATCCAATATTGATGCATCGGGAATTCAGGGTGTAAGACGTCTGAATCCTAAGGGTGAGGACGTTATTAAGAAGGGTCAGAAGGAAAATCTCGGAGGAGATTTGCAGATAAGCGGATACTCAGATTATGCAGGTCCTTCACAGTTTGTAGATGTTGTGTACAGGGAGAACGGAATTTATTCCTGTATCGACAGAAAAAGAGGACGTATTTTTACATACGACCATGAGGGTAATCTTTTATATATCTTCGGCGGACTCGGTACACAGGCAGGTACTTTCCAGTTACCGGTTGCCATTGAAGATATCGGAGACAGAATAGTTGTGCTTGATGCTACGAAGGCAGAGATTATCTGCTTTGCGGCAACAGAGTACGGAACATTAATTAATCAGGCGGTTTCACTCAGATATGACGGTGATGAGGCAGAGGCGGTTGCTCTCTGGGAGCGCGTGCTTGAGCTTGATGAGAATAATGAGCTTGCAAACTCTGGTATCGGTAAGGCATATCTGACCGCAGGTGATTATGTAAATGCAATGAAATATCTGGAGCTCGGTAAGAACAGAGAGTATTACTCGATTGCTTACAAGCGTTACAGAAATGCTTTTCTTGCCGACAACATCGGATTTGTTTTAACTGCAGTGGTGGTTATTCTTGCGGCATCATTAATTTATAAGTTTGTCAAGAGACATGTAGGAAAGTTAAAAGGAGGGGCAGAGTAAATGAAGAAATATTTCTCGGCGGAAAAATGGAAATATATGCTTTACACAATGAGCCATCCTATGGACGGTTTCTACTGGATAAGACATGCTGAAAAGGGAAGTGTTCCGATAGCAATTATCATGGTATTCCTTTTTTCAATGTGTTTTACGGGTAACAGACTCCTTGCCGGATTTGTTGTTAATGATCTTGACCCGCGCGGAGTTGACAGCTTATGGGAGCTTGCCGGAGTTGCGGCCTTCTTCATACTGATATGTGCGAGCAACTGGTCTGTAACCTGTCTTATGAACGGCGAAGGCAGAATGAAGGATATTGTAATTGCCATCGGTTACGGTACGGTTCCCATGACTGTAGGGCTTATTCTTGCAACTATAGTAAGCCGTGTGGTTGCGGATGATGAGGAAGCTTTCTACTATCTGGTTCTGGTTGTGTGTATAGCATACGGTGTAATTCTGATGCTGACCGGAATCATGCAGGTACATAATTATACACTCGGAAAAACACTTATTACCTTGTTTATTACGATTGTTGCAATGCTGATTATTGTGTTCCTGCTCATGATGTTAAGTAACCTTATCGGTATGGTTTACAATTTCTTTGACAGTATTTATACAGAGCTGATATTCAGAACATAAGGAGGGTTTAGGGTGAAAGCGTCAAAAGACAAGAAAACTAAGCTGCCCATGAGCCTTACCAAAAGGATAGTGCTTACCGCGCTTGCGGTAGCAGCTCTGGCAGCAGTGATTTATTTTACACATTATCTGTTCCACTATATTCTCTACGATAAGTATGAGGAATATCTGACAGCCTATGAGTACGAGGCGGGAACAGAGTTTGCGGCAAAAGAGGAATCTGCATCGGATGTACCGGGCTTCGTGCTTGTTGCCGAAAACGATATTCTTAAGCTTTATACAGATACGGCAACCGCAAATGTTGCTGTATATGATAAGAGAAACGGCAGTATTGCTTACAGTAATCCCGTTAACGCTGATGAGGATACGGTGGCAAACAAATCAAATATTAATTATTTGAAATCGCAGCTTATTATAAGCTATTACAACTCTGACGTTAAATCGGGTAACTATGATTCCTACAGCCGTTGTGTACAGAGGGGACAGTTCAGTGTCGAGGGCATTGAAAACGGTCTCAGATATATCTACAGAATCGGTGATTTGAAGAATAAGGACGGCAGCGAGGGAATTTCCTTTGAGATTCCGCTTGAGTACAGACTTGACGGTGACGGACTTGTTGTATCGATTCCTACAAGTGCGATTAAGGAATACGGTCAGGGCTCACTTTACCGTATTCAGGTTCTCAGATATATGGGAGCATCAACCTATACAGACAACGGATGCATCGTTGTTCCGAACGGCTCGGGTTCGATTATCAATTTTAATAACGGCAAGACATCAGCCGCAAACTATTCGCAATATATTTATGATCTTGACCCTGTGGCTGCAAATTATACGACTACGGAGAATCTCGACGGTGCGAGACTTGCACTTTTCGGTCTTTGCTATGAAGACAGAGGCATTTTAACCACAATCGAGGATGGGGCATCTACATCACTTGTTACAGCAGGTGTATCGGGTGTTTATAATGATTTGAATTATGCTTATCCGACCTTTGTTGTAAGATGCGTGGATAATCTTCGTATGTTCGGTGATTCGTCAAGTGACGTATTTGTACTTGAGGAAGATATTTACGACATTAATCTTAAGGTAAGATACAGCTTCCTTACGGAAGAATATGCCGGATATGCGGGACTTGCAAATTATTACCGCGAGCGTCTTATAAATGAGGGCGTGCTTACGGCAGAAACAAAGGCAGGCGACATTCCTTTCTACTATGATGTTATCTGTGCTCTTGAGGAAACCGCACATGTTGTCGGAACCCAGTATATGAGTACCTTTGAGATGACAACCTTTGAGGAAGCGGGAAGCATGGCAGAGCAGCTTAAGGAGGGCGGAATAAACAATCAGGTTATCAACCTTCAGGGCTGGTTCAATGACGGTTACTACCATGCGGTTCCGGATGATGTTGATATCATCGGCTCACTTGGCGGAAAGAAGGGGCTTGAGGAGCTCAACAGTCTGATTACGGGTATGAACGGCAAGCTGTACGCGGATGTGGCTTTCCAGAAGGTTACCTGGGCAGACGATGATTTCAATTATGAGGCAGAGGGTTCCCGTTATTACGGAGCAGGCTATGTAGTAAGCTTCGGTCAGGTTAATCCTACGACTCTCAGAAATACCTCGGGTCTCGGCTATTATGAAACAGAGTTTGATCTTTTATCACCGAAATTCCTTCCGAGATATGTTGAAGGCTTTACGGATGAAATTGAAGATATTGAGCTTTACGGTGTGTCATTAAGGGATCTCGGCGATGACCTTCATTCCGACAAAAAGAGAACGAACGTTATTGACAGAGAGAAGGCACTTGATATTGTGCTCGGTCAGTTTGACCTTCTTAAGACCTCAGGTAAAAAGCTTATGACCGAAAGAGCAAATGAATATGCACTTGCATACAGCAGTGACATAATAAATGTTCCGGTTGATGATAATGATTTTGCAATAATTGATGCGAGCATTCCGTTTTATCAGATGATAATCCACGGCAGCATTGATTATGCAGGCGAGCTTTTAAACTATGAAGATAATTATGATCTTGATGAGACAATTCTTAATCTGATTGAAGCCGGTGCTTCTCCCCATTATGTATTTACATGGGAGGAATCCAGCAGAATGAAGGATTCGGGATTAAACAGGTATTATACAACAACCTTCAGCAGATGGATTGATGATGCCTTAAACGTATATGAGAGAGTAAACGAGGCTCTGGCTCCGGTTGCCGGTTCATATATGGTAGATCATGAAATATTTGATAACGGCGTAAGAAAAATTACATACAGTAACGGCGTTTCAATTTACATTAACTATGATGATGAAGCTCTTGTGGCAGAAGGTGTTGAGATTCCGTCACTTGGATACAGATTGGAGGGGAAATAAATGCGTAAAAAGAAAAGATTATCGCTTCTCCAAAAACGAAGTCTGGCGGGCTATCTGTTTATACTGCCCTTTGTTGTAGGCTTTGTAATATTTTACGTAAGGTCCCTTGTTATGACCGGTCAGTTTGCGTTTTCATCCATGGAGATTGATGCGATAAACGGCGGTTATACACTTGAATCTGCAGGCTGGGAGAATTTCCGTTATGCTTTCTTTGAGCACGGTACCTTCAAGCAGGTGCTCACAAGCTCCGTCATTGATATGCTGATTGACGTTCCGCTTATAACATTCTTCAGTCTCTTTATGGCAATGCTTCTTAATAAGAAGTTTCCCTGCAGAGGACTTGTAAGAGCATTGTTCTTCCTTCCGGTAATTCTTAATTCCGGTGCCATTGTTGATGCACTTGATCTTAGTGCGGCAATGATGCAGGGAGGTATTTCCTCACAGGCTGAGGAGGTTGCGGCAACTGCGGGCAGTACAATTGCCTTTGATATTGATTATCTGGTCAGCATGTTTATGAGTCTTGGTCTTCCGGATACGATACTTGATTATCTGGTTACGGCAGTCGACAGAATTAACGACATCATATCCGCTTCGGGTGTGCAGATAATCATCTTCATAGCAGCACTGCAGTCAATTCCTTCATCAATGTATGAAGTTGCAAAGATTGAGGGTGCAACCGGCTATGAGACCTTCTGGAAGGTAACCTTCCCGATGGTAATGCCTCATATAATCACTAACGTGGTTTATACAATCGTTGACAGCTTTACCGAGAGTGAGGTTGTTGACCTGGCATATACCGAATGCTTTGACCATTTTAATTACGGACTCAGCTCCGTATTCAGTCTTGTAAGTACGATAGTTACCTGTCTGATACTTGTGCTGGTATGTCGTGCTATACAAAAGCGAACGTTCTACTATAACTAGGAAAGGAGAGAAGCAAATGGCTAAAGAGGCTGTAAAGACCGGTCGTTTCAATAATCTGAAGAAAACTCTTCAGGATCCGGATCAGTTAAAGTTTTTCCTGAACAACGTTAAGAAGTTTGTGCTTACACTGCTTCAGGTGCTGATAATCATCGGAGTCGGCTATGTAATTCTCTCTCCTGTTATAGGTATGATAGTTAACTCCATTTCATCCAATAAGGATGCTTATGACCCGATGGTGTTCGTGCTTCCGAAAATGCCGACACTTGAGCGTTATCAGCTGGTAATTGAAAGACTTGATTATTTTAAGACAATCGGAAAAGACCTTTTATATACCATAACCCTGACTATTATTCAGCTTATGGTGTGCTCTATGGTCGGCTACGGTTTTGCAAGATTCAATTTCCCGTTTAAGAAGCTGTTATTTGCCTGTGTTGTAGTAATGATTGTTATTCCTTCACACACCATCATGCTTCCGCTTTATATTACATTTAAGTCATTCGATCCTTTTGGAATCGTTACAAGCCTTACCGGCTCAACGGGTGTAATGGGTACGGTTGTTCCGATGTACATCATGACCCTTCTGGGCTGCGGTGTGAGGTCCGGCTTGTATATTTATATTTTTAACCAGTTCTTCAGAGGACTTCCGAAGGAAATTGAGGAAGCAGCTCTGGTTGACGGTGCAGGTGTCTGGTATACATATTTCAAGATTATGCTGGCAAATGCAACACCGTCCGTTATAACTGTTGCAGTGTTCTCACTGGTATGGCAGTTTAACGATACATTCTATGCGAAGTTGTTTCTGATAAGTGAGGAAACTGTTATCAGTAAGAAGATTTCCACCCTGCAGGCGACCATCGCCAACAATGATAAGATTCTTGATGTAACGATTCAGGAATTATATCTGGATGCGGGTATTATTCTGGTAATTCTTCCGGTTCTGATAATATACCTCCTGCTTCAGAAATACTTTATAGAGGGTGTGGAAAGAAGCGGTATCGTCGGCTAAGCTTTCTGCCCGGGTAACAAACTAACATATTTTAAAGGAGGATGAAAAAAGTTGAAAAAGCAAAAGTTTTTAGCCTGCTTATTAGCAGGTGCCATGGTTCTTGGCATGGCAGGATGTAGTTCGGAAACATCCAGCAATGAAACAGCAACTCCCACAGCTGCTCCTACAGCTGCAGCTACAGCAACTCCGGTTCCCACACAGGAGTCCGTTGCAACACCTACTCCTGCTCCCGTAGTTGAGGAAGCAAGTATTGATTTTGAAGATGGTAACATGGGATTTACGGCAGTTTATACAATGCCTGCAAATTCAGGAAACGCAGAGCTTTCAATTGCTGACTTTAACGGAAGCAAGGCATTGAAGGTTGTTAATCTTGACGGCAAGGTTCCTTATGTGGCAATCGACGCAGCAAGCCTTTTAGGTGCTGACGTGGCAAAGGTTGCTAAGATGGAGCTTACACTCGGTACCAGCTATGAGAACGGTAAGTTCAGTGCTGTTGAAGGTAAGCTTATTGCATGGAGCGGTACAGAGCTCGTAGAGACTACAGATGACTGGTCTGTATATCTTGAGACAGCAAACCCGAAGAAGGCAGTTGCTACCTTAAGCGCAGGTGAAGAGTTTGTTGCAGATGCAAACAATATCTTCATGGTTTCATTAGTAAAGGACGAGGGTATCAACGAGGGTAACGGTTACGCTACATTATACATCGATAACATTCGTTTCCTTGATGCAGAGGGTAACCTTTTAACAGCTGATTCATCAGTTGCATTTGTTGCTCCCGAAGGCTTTGTTAAGACAGGTCGTGACGTAAACCTTTGCTATGTTGAGAACGCAGTTGAGCTTGAGGGCTTTGCAGTAAAGGCAGGTGCATGGGCACAGGCAGGTATTGATTTAACAGATGAGCAGAGAGCACTTCTTGTTCCCGGTTCAATTATCGAAATCGCATACAAGTCAGATGCACCCGTATGGATGGTAGCAATCGGTGAGAATCCTCTCGGCGGCTGGTTACGCGGTGTTGACCAGAATACATTTATTGTTGACGGTTATGTTGATTCAGATTGCACGACAGTACAGTATACCTATGAGCAGCTCGTTGCTTACTGGGGTGAGGATTTCGGACAGTACGTTGGCACACTTCAGTGTGAGTCAAGTGCTGACTGGGAAGTATATTCAGTTAAGGTTGGTAAGAAGAGCACATTTGCACAGCTTGGTTCGGCTACAGAGCTTGAGGGCTTTGCAGTAAAGGCAGGCGCATGGGCACAGGCAGGTATCGACTTAACAGATGAGCAGAGAGCTCTTATTAAGCCCGGTACAGTTATTGAAATCGCATACAAGGCTGATGCACCCGTATGGATGGTAGCAATCGGCGAGAATCCTCTCGGCGGCTGGTTACGTGGCGTTGAGCAGGAAGGCTTTGTTGTTAGCGGCGGTGTTGATGCAGAATCAGGTAAGGTTCAGTACACCTACGAGCAGCTTGCTGCATTCTGGGGTGAGGGCTTTGAGCAGTACCTTACAACACTCCAGTGTGAGTCTAATGTTGATTGGGAAGTTTACTCTGTAAGAGTTGGTAAGCCTATTTATCCCGCAGCAAAGATTACAAATCTTGAGGGCTTTGCAGTAAAGGCAGGCGCATGGGCACAGGCAGGTATTGATTTAACAGATGAGCAGAGAGCACTCTTTGTTCCCGGTTCAGTTATTACTATTCAGTACAAGGCAGATGCACCTGTATGGATGGTAGCAATCGGCGAGAATCCTCTCGGCGGCTGGTTACGTGGTGTTGAGCAGAATACCTTCGTTGTTGACGGTGCTGTTTCAGAGGACGGAAGCTTTGTTCAGTACACATATGAGCAGCTTGTACCTTACTGGGGCGAGGATTTCGGTCAGTACCTCGGAACACTTCAGTGTGAATCCAATGTTGATTGGGAAGTTTACAGCGTATCTGTTGGAAAAGCAAATTAAGGAGGAGATTGTAAGAAATGAAATCATTTAAGAAGATTTTAGCTCTTTGCCTCGCACTTGCACTTGTTTTATCAGTAGTTGCATGCGGTAAGGAAGAGTCAACTGCAAATAACGCAGACAGCAGTAATGAAAGCAGCAATAGCAGCAGCTCAAGCAGTTCAAGTACAGACAGCAATGCCGGTACTTCAACAGACAATGTTCCCGCAAATGATAACAATTCAGCTACAAATGATGAAATTATTATCGGAACCTGGTGGGTTCAGTACTATGACAGCTCACATTCATCAGTAGAAGATGACCCCAGCTATGTAACATCTATTGATGCAGAGGGTGATGATGAGGCAACTCTCCGTCAGAAGGAGCTTAACCGTAACATCGCTAACCTTAAGTTAACAAACGTTGGTACAATCGAGCAGAAGTACGGTGTTGAGTTCTATTGGAAGAACCTCACCTATACCGGTGTTAAGGAGTCAATCAATACTTCTATCCTTGCAGGAAGCCCTGACTGTGATATCTATCTTGTAGATGCAGGTATGGCTATTCCCGCTCAGATGAACGGTCTCGCTATCGATCTTAAGACCATTCTTCCGGCAGACGATGATTTATTTACAGACCAGAACAACATTGCTTTCCTTGACTTAGGTGACGGAAAGGCTTGTATCCTTATGCGTCAGGAAGCTCAGAAGCAGGTTGAGGCAACATATCCTTTAGGCTTCAATATGCAGATGCTTGAAGACAATAACCTTACTGACCCCAGAGAGCTTTGGGAGCGCGGCGAGTGGACTTGGGATAAGTTCATCGAGTACTGCCAGATCTTAACTCAGGATACTGACGGTGACGGACAGATTGACCAGTACGGTTTCTGTGGATTTGCTAACGATGTTTTAGGACAGCTCATGATGAGTAACGGAACTAACATCGCTAACGGAACAACCGAGACTCTTACCTCGAATGCAACAGGTGAGGCTCTTCAGATGATGTACGATATGTATAATACCTACAATGTATGCTATCCTTACGATCATGAGGGTAATGACTCTGACTCAATGAGAAATCAGTATACAGAGGGTAATGTTGCATTCTTCCCGATCGCTGCATGGATTGCATCAGGTAACGGCGACTACGATTATGACGGTGCTTTAGGATATACTCTTCCTTTCGATACCGCATATGTTCGTTGGCCTGTAGGTCCTTCAGGTGATAAGGAAACTAACGCAGGTAAGAACCTTACAGCAGGTGAGTTCTATATTATCCCTGCAGGTGTTACCGAGCCTGAGAAGGTTTATGGTGTTCTTTATGATATGTGGAACTGGTATCAGGATGATACTTCAATCCGTGATTCAAAGGAAACACTTCACTGGTGGTACGGCGTTACAGCTAAGGATGTTGAGCTTCGTGAGCTTAACTTCAACGTAATGGCTGACTGCGGTTCTAAGACAACCTTCGACCTTTGGGAGAGCTTAGGCTTCAGCTATGATATCAAGTCACTCATCAACGGTACAGTTACTCCTGCTCAGTTCCAGGAAACCTACAAGCAGCAGGTACAGGATGGACTTGACGCATACTTTAACTAATTTATGAAACTGCGGCGGGGCGTTTTATACGCCTCTGCCGTATAAAAAAATTCTTATTGGAATGGAGAATTTTATGAGCGAAATTAAGATGATAGCTCCGGCAGTTCCGAATGTTCCGTGGCAGGAGCCCCCTGCTGAATTTAAGGGAGCGCCTATCTGGAGATATAAAGAGAATCCCATTATCGGAAGAAATCCGGTAAAGGGTGTTGCAAGAATCTTTAACAGTGCGGTAATGCCGTATAAGGATGAGTTTATCGGAGTATTCCGCGGTGAGCAGACAAACGGAATCCCTTATATCTATATGGGAAGAAGTAAGGATGCGATTCACTGGGATTTCGATGAGAACAAGATTCCTTTTGTTGATGAAGAAGGAAAGCCTTTTATGCCGATTTATGCATATGATCCCAGACTTGTTAAGGTTGAGGATACATATTATATCATTTGGTGCCAGGATTTCTACGGTGCAGCTATCGGTATGGCTAAGACAACTGATTTCAAGACCTTCGTAAGGGTTGAGAATCCGTTCCTTCCGTTCAACCGTAATGCGGTTCTGTTCCCCAGAAAGATTAACGGGAACTTCTGCATGCTGAGCAGGCCTTCAGACAGTGGTCACACTCCTTTCGGCGATATCTTTATCAGCCAGAGTCCCGACCTTGTTTACTGGGGTAAGCACAGACATGTAATGAGCAGAGGAAATGAGTGGTGGGAGTCACTTAAGATTGGCGGCGGTGCAGCTCCTATTGAAACATCAGAGGGCTGGCTTCTGTTCTACCATGGTGTAAGCGGAACCTGTAACGGTTATGTATACAGCATCGGTGGCGCAATACTTGATCTTGAGAATCCTTCAATTGTTAAGTATCGCTGCGAGACCTTCCTTCTTACTCCCGAAGAGTGGTATGAGGAAAGAGGTTTTGTACCGAATGTAGTATTCCCCTGCGCAACAATTCATGATCCTGAGTCAGGTAAGATTGCAATCTATTATGGTTGCGCTGACAGCTATGTTGGTCTTGCTTTCACAAAGTTTGATGAAATCGTTGCATATATTAAGGAAAACAGTGTAGTTAACGGTACTGATACAGAAATCGGTATCAGATAAATGTGATTTAGTGTAGTGTTCGCAAATCTGTGCGAAAAACGCTTCGGAATTGAGGTTGATATGGCTAAGATAAAAAAGCCGGTAAAAATGGCAGATATAGCAGAACGGTTGGGAGTAAGCACGGTAACCGTTTCGAAGGCGTTGTCCGGACAGAGGGGAGTCAGCGAAGAGGTTCGGGACAAGATAATTATGCTGGCGGACAAGATGGGCTACAAAGCTCCTGCTACTCAGAAGAAGGAGAGACCGAGCAGCTTAAACATCGGAGTAATTATATCTAACAGATATCTTGCAGAGTATGAGTCCTTTTACTGGAAGCTCTACCAGGAGGTTGCGGCAAAGGGAATGCAGAAGGAATGCTTCATTTTGTTTGAGATAATTCATGAGGTTATGGAGGAAAAAAAGCTTCTGCCCAGACTTCTTGCCGAAAAAAAGGCTGATGGTCTGATTGTAATCGGAAAGCCCGGTTACAATTATGCTGAGTTTCTTAAGGAGGTTGCAGGAATTCCGCTAGTGTTTCTGGACTTTTATGAGACGGACGCGAGTGTTGACTGCTTTATATCGGATGGATTTTACGGTACGTACGTGCTGACAAATTATCTGATTGAAAGGGGTCATACCGATATTGCATACGTTGGTACTCTGTTTGCGACCGAGAGTATTACGGACCGCTACCTCGGGTACGTTAAAGCCTTGATGGAGCACGGAATAACACCAAAGTCTGAATACCTTATCAAGGATAGGGATATTGAGAGCGGCATGAGAGACGGATATTCACTTGATAAATTTCCTGAGAATATGCCGACGGCTTATGTGTGTAACTGTGATTTCATTGCGAGTCTGATAATAAAGGCATTGCAGGATCGGGGCTACAGTGTTCCCGATGATGTATCGGTGGTAGGCTATGATGATTTCCTGTATCCCGGCTTATGTGATGTGGATATCACGACATATGCGGTTGATATAAAGGAAATGGCAAAGGGAGCCGTAAACACTCTGATTAAAAAAATAAGCGGCGAATCCTATAAAAAGGGAATTCACGTCGTTGAGGGTCATATGGTCGAAAAGGCCAGTGTGGCAGATAGAAGGTAAGTCCTTGCGGCTTACCTTTTACTTTTTTAAAGCATGCTAAGGATTGCAAAGGTATTTATTGTGTGCTAGAATTATTGAGGATTGGGAGTGACTGGAGCACAGTCACTCCGTTTACGTATGCGCATGAGCTGTTTTGGCAGCGGCGGGAAAGGCTGTGAATAATATGGAGTGGATTAAACTGACGCTTGAGACGACAACCGAAGCGACTGATCTTGTCAGTGCGACGCTTGCGGAGCTTGGAATAGAGGGAATTGAAATAGAGGATAAGATTCCTCTTTCCGAGGAGGACAAGAGCCGGCTGTTTATTGATATTCTGCCCGAACTGGGTGAGGACGATGGAGTTGCCCTGATAAGCTTTTACGTTGATCCGGATACAGATATTGCCGTGCTGTCGGAGGAGGTTCAAAGCGCGCTTGATGAGCTTGCCGGTTACACTGAGCTCGGAAGCAGAAAGCTTACGATCTCAAAGACTGAGGATAAGGACTGGATTAATAACTGGAAAGAATTTTTCAAACCGTTCCGCGTTGATGAAAGTATAGTTATTAAGCCTACATGGGAGACTCTTTCCGAGGTACGGGAAGGAGACTGTGTTGTTGAAATTGACCCCGGAACTGCCTTTGGTACGGGCTCTCACGAAACGACAAAATTATGTATTCTGAATATTAAGAAATATATGAAGCCGGGAGCTTTGCTGCTGGATGTTGGCTGCGGCAGCGGTATTCTGTCGATAATCGGAATGAAGCTCGGTGCGAAAGAGGCAATCGGCATTGACATTGACGAAAATGCAGCAAGGACTTCAGTGGAAAATGCAGCGGTCAACAGCATTCCGGTCGGCTATGTTGAGGATGCTGATAAGAACGGTGAGGTTAAAGGCATTGATGGCGGGATAACCTTTATGAGCGGTAATGTAATAACAGACGGTGAGCTGCGCGGATTTATCGGAAGAGGTAAGTATGATGTGGTTGTAGCCAATATTCTTGCTGATATTATTATCCCTTTATCCGAGGTTGCTGCAGAGTTTATGAAGCCGGACGGCCTGTTTATAAGCTCCGGAATAATTTACATGAAGCAGGACGAGGTTTGTGAGGCACTGGAGAAGAACGGCTTTAAGATAGTTGAGATATGTGAAATGGGAGAATGGCGTTCGATTGTTGCGAGGATTAAATAATGTATCATTTCTATGTTGATAAATGTAATATAGATGACGGGCGGATTCGTATTAACGGACAGGATGTTAATCACATAAAGAACGTTCTTCGGATGCGCGAGGGAGAGAAAATCATTGTTTGTGACGGTGAGGGGACGGAATATACTGCCGCAATCAGCAGCATGTATTCCGATGAAATAACAGCGGATATTATCAGCTGTGAAAAAAGCGGCGCGGAATCAAATACACGTATATATCTTTTTCAGGGGCTGCCCAAAAAGGATAAGATGGAGCTTATTATACAGAAGGCGATTGAGCTTGGTGTATATGAGATTATTCCTGTTATGACGAAGCGTGTTATCGTAAAGCTTGAGGATAAGAAGCGTGAGGAAAAGAAGCTTGAGCGCTGGCGCACGATAGCAGAAAGTGCAGCCAAGCAGTCGGGCAGAGGAATTATTCCGCATGTGTCTGAGGTCATAAGCTTTAAGGATGCCGTTAAGAGAGCCGGGGAGCTTGATGTAAGCGTAATTCCGTACGAAAAGGCTGACGGTGGTGCGGACGGAATGAGCAGGACAAGAGAAATAATCCGCGGAATGCGCGGAGGGAAAACGGTAGGTGTATTCATCGGGCCGGAGGGCGGCTTTGAGGAGGATGAGATAGAGCTTGCCGGAGAGGCGGGGATTAGTGCGATAAGCCTCGGAAAAAGAATTCTCAGAACTGAAACTGCAGGGATTATGATAACTGCGGTGATTATGTTTGAAACTGAAGGTGTGGAATAATGAATCAGAGTGTATATTTAGATAATGCGGCAACAACAAGAGTATCGGATGAGGCATGCCGGATTATGCAGAAGGTTTTTGCCGAGGATTACGGAAATCCTTCGTCAAAGCACATAAAGGGCATGGAGGCGGAACGCCATATAAAGGAAGCCGCTGACATTATTGCCGCAAGTCTTAAGGTAAATGCAAAGGAAATTGTCTTTACCTCGGGCGGAACGGAAGCAAATAATATGGCGCTTATCGGTACGGCGCTGGCTAACCGCAGGGCAGGCATGCATATTATTACATCAGGCTTTGAGCATGCATCGGTATATAATCCGCTGCTTACACTTGAAGAATTCGGTTTCAAAATTGACTTTGCACCAGTTGATGAATTCGGTCATATTAAGCTTGCAGAGCTTCTTGAGCTGATACATGACGATACAATTCTTGTTTCACTTATGTATGTAAATAATGAAATCGGGGCTGTTCAGAATATTGCGGAAATATCCGCTGCCATAAAGGCAAAGAAAAAAGATATTATTTTCCATGTTGATGCAATACAGGCATATGCAAAATACAGGATATACCCGAAAAGGGAAGGAATAGACCTGCTTTCGGCAAGTGCCCATAAATTCCACGGACCAAAGGGAGCGGGATTTCTGTATATAGCGGATAAGGTTAAGGTAAAACCTATTATTTACGGCGGTGGACAGCAGAAGGACAGGCGCTCGGGTACTGAAAACGTTCCTGCCATTGCCGGAATGGGGGCTGCTGTTTCTGAGGCATATGAGAATCATGATGAAAAGAAAAAACATCTTTATGCTTTAAAGAGACATTTTATAGAGAGACTCGGAGAGCTTAGTGATGTTGTGATAAACGGACTTGAAGGTATTGATAGGCTTGAGGAAACGGCACCGCATATTGTCAGTGTAGGCTTTAAGGGAATAAAGAGCGAGGTTTTACTGCATGCCCTTGAGGATAAGGGGATATATGTTTCATCAGGGTCTGCATGCTCGTCAAATCATCCGGGAATCAGCGGGACTCTGAAGGCAATTGGTGCGGAAAGGGAGCTTCTTGATTCGACACTGCGCTTCAGCTTCTGCTTTGGAACAGACATCGGGGAGATTGATTATGCCATTGAGACTTTGAAGGAACTGTTGCCGGTTTTGAGGAGATTCAGAAAACGTTGAGATGAAATGGTGACTATCAGAAAAGGGGAATAGTGTATATGTATAAAGCATTTTTACTTAAGTATGCCGAAATAGGCATTAAGGGAAAGAACAGATTTATCTTTGAGGATGCTCTTCGCGATCAGGTGCAGAGGAATCTCAATAAGCTCGGTGAGGGCTATATAGTAAAGAAAGAGCAGGGACGTATATTTGTCGAATGCCCTGACGGATATGATTATGAGGAAACAGTTGCCCAGTTGCAGAAGGTATTCGGCGTATGGGGGATTTGTCCTGTTGTTGTAATTGATGATGCTTCATGGGAGAACCTGGCGAAGTGTGTGGGTGATTATGTTGAAAAGCGTTATCCGAATCCCTCCTTTACCTTTAAGGTTAAGGCAAGACGTTCTGATAAATCTTACCCGATTGAAACACCACAGCTTTGCGCTGATTTGGGCGAGTATCTTCTTGACCGCTTCAAGGATGTCAGGGTAAATGTCCATGAGCCTGAGGTTTTACTGACTGTTGAGATAAGACGTAAGGCCTATGTGTTCTCTGAGGTTATAAAGGGACCCGGCGGAATGCCGGCAGGTGTTAACGGAAGCGCAATGCTGCTTCTGTCCGGCGGAATTGACAGTCCGGTTGCAGGCTATATGATTGCAAAGCGCGGCGTGACAATTGACGCCGTATATTTCCATGCACCGCCGTATACAAGTGAGCGTGCGAAGCAGAAGGTTATCGACCTTGCCAAGAAGGTTTCTGAGTATACGGGACCGATTAATCTTCATGTTGTTAATTTTACGGATATACAGATGTATATATACGAGAAGTGTCCGCATGATGAGCTTACGATAATTATGCGCAGATATATGATGAAAATTGCCGAGCATTTTGCATATCAGAGAAAATGCCTTGCCCTTATTACCGGCGAAAGCATCGGACAGGTTGCAAGCCAGACCCCGCAGAGTCTTCTTACAACTAATGCGGTATGTACGCTTCCTGTATATCGTCCGCTGATTGGCTTTGATAAGCAGGAAATTGTTGATATTGCCGAGAAAATTGATACCTATGAGACATCAATACTTCCTTATGAAGATTGCTGTACAATATTTGTTGCAAAGCATCCCGTAACTAAGCCGCTTCTTCATATTATCGAGAAGTCCGAGCTTGAGCTGGCGGAAGGAATTGATGAGCTTATGCAGAAGGCGATTGAATCCGTGGAAGTACTCCGTATTGAATAAACGGATGGGCAGATGTGCCGGGAATTAAAAGTGAAGCCGGAAAAGAAAAAAGAGGATACATTCGTGTATCCTCCATAAGTAACGTGTTCAGTGTAAATCCCCTTTGTTAATTAGCCGATAATGTAAGGCTTTAATACATCGAGGATTGCATCAGTGTTATCCTCTGCATGAATGTTAAGATCGATGGGCTTTGATAAATCAAGGCTGAAAATTCCCATGATTGACTTAGCATCGATTACGTATCTTCCTGATACAAGATCAAAATCTGAATCGAACTTTGTTACTGTGTTTACAAATGACTTAACTGCGTCAATTGAATTTAAACTGATCTTTACTGTCTTCATATAAAAAACTCCTTTCAATATATTAGTATTTACTGTAATGTAACCTTGATTGGTTTTCATTACTATGGTTATAGTATATATTTTGAAAAACTTAAAGTCAATATATATAACTTCTAAACTTTTTGAACGTTTTTTCGAAATATGCCGGAAAAATAATGCTATTTTGCCTGAATATGGAGTGATAATTAGACAAAATTCATAAAAGAGGGCACCGGCTCCGGTAAAGCGTATTGATGCGAAGGGTTTCATAATAAAAGAATATATGGAGATTAGTGTGAAAGAAAGTGTTTTTACAGGTAAAAGGGTGGCTCTGCTTTCACTTGGCTGTAAGGTAAACTCATATGAGACTGAGGCCATGACGGAGCTTTTTTTGTCTGCCGGAGCAGTTATTACGGAGTTTGGCGAGGGTGCGGATATATATATTATCAATACCTGCAGCGTGACGAATATTGCGGACAGAAAATCAAGGCAGATGCTGCATAAGGCTAAGCAGAAGAATGCAGAGGCAATTGTCGTGGCGGTTGGGTGCTACGCGCAGATTGCGGGTGAGAAGCTGCTTTCGGACAGTGCCGTTGACATTGTTATCGGTAACGAAAAGAAGTCACGAATTATTGATTATATTGCAGAGTATATAGAAAGTAATGAGAATCTTCGCTGTGCCGGAGGACCGCTTAAGAAAACGGATTACGATGATATGTTTATCAGCAGTGCCGGTGAGAAGTGCCGTGCCTATATAAAAATTGAGGACGGCTGTAATCAGTTTTGCAGCTACTGCATAATTCCGTATGCAAGAGGAAGGGTAAGAAGCAGGTCGGCAAAGAGTACGGTGGAGGAGGTTAAGGCGCTTGCCGCGCAGGGCTATAAGGAAATTGTTCTTACCGGAATTCATTTATCCTCCTATGGGATAGAGGAATATGAGCAGCAGAGCTTTGACAGGGCTTTCAGGCATGAGCCTCTGCTTAATCTGATTAATAAGGTGTCAGAGGTTGAGGGTATAGAAAGAATACGTCTCGGCTCGCTTGAACCGCGTATAATTTCTGCTGATTTTGTTAAGGCTTTAGCTGAGAATGAAAAGGTATGTCCGCATTTTCATCTTTCGCTGCAGAGCGGCTGTGACAGTGTGCTTGAGAGGATGAACCGGCATTACTGTGCAGAGGAGTATTTTGAAAGGTGTTGTACCATCAGAGAATTTTATAAAAATCCCGGTATTACGACGGATGTTATTGTAGGCTTTCCCGGTGAGACTGATGAGGAATTTGAGGCCTCGGAGGCATTTCTAAGGAGGGTCGGCTTCTCAAAAATGCATATTTTTAAATATTCGCGCAGAGCGGGTACTAAGGCTGATAAAATGCCCGGACAGGTTGCCGAAGAGCTTAAGCATGCAAGAAGTGAGAGACTGCTTCAGCTTAACAATGAGCTTCAGCGAAGCTATCTTGAGAGCTTTATTGGCGGGGTTGAAAAGGTGCTTACGGAGGAAACGGTAAGAATTAACGGTGAAGAGTATATGACGGGGTACAATGAACGTTATGCGCGCATAGCCGTCAGACGGGAGACCGGAATGGATGTTAACCGGATTATTAATGTCAGAGTTACCGGTATTCAGAATAGCGAGCTTATGTTGGCGGAATCTTATATATAAGCCTTGAAAATGTTTATGGGATATATTAAAATAGACCTGATTGGGACGTGATTAGCCCGTAAGGGTTCTATATGAGAGAGGTATTTATGCAGGATAAGAATATTACACAGTATTTTAAGGTACAGAAGGAACAGGATAAGCTGGTAAAGAATACAATAGACAGCGTATATCTTGCACTTACGGAGAAGGGATATAATCCGGTAAGCCAGATTGTCGGCTATATTATGTCGGGAGACCCCACCTACATAACCAGCCACAACGGAGCGAGAAGCCAGATAATGCGAGTTGAGCGTGACGAGATTATCGAGGAGCTGCTTCGGGATTATATCGAGAAGAATTTTCAGAAGTAATAGCGGAGAATCGACCGGATGAGGATAATGGGACTGGATTATGGTTCTATGACCATGGGTGTCGCAATCAGTGATGAGCTGCTGATTACCGCCCAGGGAATCGAAACCATAAGAAGAAAGCATGAAAATAAGCTCAGACAGACTCTTCAGAGAATCGAAGAGCTTATTGTTATGTATGATGTACAAAAAATAGTACTTGGTCTTCCGAAAAACATGAACAATACGGAGGGCGAAAGAGCACAGAAGTCGCGTGAGCTTGCAGAAACAATTCTGAGGCGAACGGGACTTGAAGTTATACTCTGGGATGAAAGACTTACTACGGTTTCGGCTCACAGGGTACTTGATGAAGCGGAATTAAATTACAAGAAAAAGAATGAGGTGGTTGACACTATCGCAGCTACCTTTATTTTGCAGAATTATTTAGACTATTTGAGCAATACCAAAGCAGATAAGGAGCAGTATGGAGAATAAAATTATATTTACTACCGATGAAGGTGAGAAGGTTGAGATGTTTGTGCTTGAGCAGACTAAGCTTAACGGAATTAATTATCTTCTTGTTTCCGAGAGTGAGGATGATGAGGAAGCTATCGGCTATGTAATGAAAGAGGCAAACGAAGACAGCGGTAATGTGACCTACAGCATTGTTGAAGATGATGTTGAGCTCTCGGCTGTGGCAGGAGTATTTGAAGAGCTGCTTGAGGATGAAATCGACCTTATTGCAGAGGATGATGCCGAATAATTGGAGGCAGTGTAAGTTTTTATACTGCGCTTCGGAATGGAGATTAATTTGAGAAAGAAAAATAATAAAGAGTTGGCGGCCGGTGTACCTATGCCTGCCGTTAAAGTTGTTCCTTTGGGCGGTCTCGGACAGATCGGAATGAATATAACCGCGTTTGAGTACGAGGATTCAATTGTTGTTGTTGACTGCGGACTTGCCTTTCCGGAGGATGAGATGCTCGGAATAGACCTTGTTATTCCGGATGTAACTTATCTTAAGGATAATATTGATAAGGTTAAGGGCTTTGTTATTACACACGGACATGAGGACCATATCGGAGCACTTCCTTATGTTCTTCGGGATATTAAGGCCCCTATATATGCAACAAGACTGACAGTGGGACTTATTGATAATAAGCTCAGAGAGCATGATATGCTCAAGTCGGTTAAGAGAAATGTTGTAAAATACGGACAGAGTGTTACGCTCGGAAGCTTCAGGGTAGAGTTTATCAGAACAAACCACAGTATTGCGGATGCGGCAGCAGTTGCGATTCATTCACCTGCGGGCACGATTGTACACACCGGCGATTTTAAAGTGGATTATACACCGGTTTACGGTGAAACAATTGATTTGACACGTTTTGCGGAGCTTGGTAAAAAGGGCGTTCTGGCGCTTATGTGTGACAGTACGAATGTAATGCGTCCGGGCTTTACAATGTCTGAGAGGACAGTGGGTAAGACCTTCGATACAATATTTGCGGAGCACGTTACAAAGCGTATTATTGTGGCAACATTTTCATCAAATGTTGACCGTGTACAGCAGATTATCAATTCTGCCGAAAAATACGGCAGAAAGGTTGTAATTGAGGGACGCAGTATGGTTAACGTAATTACCACGGCTACAGAGCTCGGTTACATTACAATAAAGGACGGAACGCTTATTCCGATTGAGCAGATGAAGAATTATCCCGATGATAAGCTCGTCCTTATTACTACAGGCAGTCAGGGTGAGGCAATGGCGGCTCTGTCAAGAATGGCAGCGAATATCCATAAGAAGGTTACCATACAGCCCGGAGATATCGTTATTTTCAGTTCGTCACCCATTCCGGGTAATGAAAAGAATGTATCGAGAATTATTAATGAGCTTTCGATGAAGGGTGCGAAGGTTATTTTCCAGGATGCACACGTTTCGGGACATGCCTGTCAGGAGGAGATTAAGCTCATATATTCGCTTGTTAAGCCGAAATATGCAGTTCCCGTACATGGCGAATACAGACATCTGATGACGCACAGAGAGCTTGCAGAAAGCATGGGCGTGGTAAGAGACAATGTATTCCTGCTTTCCGCAGGTGATGTTCTTGAGCTTTCCGAAGATAAGGGTCAGGTAACCGGTAAGGTACCGGTAGGCGGAATTATGGTTGACGGACTCGGAGTCGGAGATGTCGGCAATATTGTTCTTCGTGACCGCCAGATGCTTTCTGAGAACGGTCTTATTATAGTAGTATTGACGCTTGAAAAAGGAAGCTGTAATGTTCTTGCCGGTCCCGATATTATTTCGAGGGGCTTTGTATATGTAAGAGAATCGGAAGAGCTTCTTGACGATATGACTGAGGTGGTTAATATGGCTCTTGACCACTGCTACGAGAGAAATGTAACTGACTGGGGCAAGATGAAGTCTATCATTCGTGATACACTCGGTGATTATCTCTGGAAGAAGATGAAGAGAAATCCTGTTATTCTGCCGATTGTCATGGAGGTATAAATGAGCGCTGTACAGGCAAAAAACGGAAGAAGGTCCAATGGATTAAAGATGCTGCTCCGAATGACCGGAGGAGTACTTCAGATATGCATTAATATCATTTTTTATGCTGCAGTTGTGATAATGATAATCAAGGCTGCTGATTTCAGCTACGATTTCGCTTATCAGGTTTTTGGTGACGTTTCGGTTGAGGCTGCACCGGGCAGAGATGTCAAGGTACAGATTCTGAAGGGCGAAACCTCAATGAACATTGCGGCAAAGCTTGAGGACAGCAGGGTTGTTGTCAATAAATATTCCTTCTATCTTAAAACCAAGCTTAAGGAATATGATATCATGCCCGGAACCTTTATTCTGAATACTTCCATGTCCTATGACGAGGTTTTGGAGGTAATAACGGATTACTCAAAATCCATCGACGAAGAAGAATCCGTGGAGGCAGTGGAGTCGGGACCATGATTATTAATGAACATGTAAAAGATTATATATCATCATTGGAAACAGACAGCAGTGATGCATTGCTGCGGCTCGAAAAAGAAGCCGCAGCTGCCCATGTTCCCATTATCAGAAGGGATTCACAGTCACTGCTTCGTTTTCTTATGAAAACCAGAAAGCCGGAGCACATCCTTGAGATAGGGACTGCTGTCGGCTTCTCGACGTTATATATGTATGAGTATGCACCTGAAACGGCACAGATAACGACTGTTGAGAAGGTCGAGATGAGGTTAAAGGAAGCGAGAAAAAATCTTGCGGGCTATTCGAGGATAAAGCTTATAGAAGGGGATGCGGCTAAGGTTCTTAAGGAGCTTGAGCCCGGATACGATTTTATTTTTCTTGATGCTGCAAAGGGGCAGTATATGACATTTCTGCCTGACATTTTAAGGATTCTTACACCGGGCGGTATGCTGGTTACCGACAATGTTCTGCAGGAGGGAAGTCTTGCGGAATCCAAATTTACGGTGACGAGGCGCGACCGGACAATACATATGAGAATGAGGGAATATCTGCATGCGATAATGCATTCCGAGGAGCTTGATACGGTTATTCTGCCGGTGGGCGACGGAATGAGCTTTTCGGTAAAAAAGCAGAGTTTTATGAACGGAGGAGCACATGTATAGGAAACCTGAATTATTAATGCCTGCCAGCTGTCTGGAGGTTTTGAAAACGGCATTTATATACGGAGCGGATGCCGTGTATATAGGCGGAGATATGTACGGTCTTCGCGCAAAGGCAAGGAATTTTTCTCCGGCTGAAATGAAGGAAGGAATTGAATTTGCCCATGCACGCGGCAAGAGGGTTTATGTTACTGCCAATATTACGGCACATAACGGTGACCTCGAGGGAATAAGGGAATATTTCAGAGAGCTTAGAGAAATCGGTCCCGATGCACTTATTATTTCCGATCCCGGAGTGTTTGAAATTGCCAAGGAGGTAGCGCCGGAGCTTGAGCGCCATGTAAGTACGCAGGCCAATAATGTAAATTACGGTACCTATAATTTCTGGTATCGTCAGGGCGCAAAAAGAGTGGTATCGGCGCGCGAGCTTTCACTTGAGGAGATAGCGGGTATAAGAAAGAATATACCTGAGGATATGGAGATAGAGAGCTTTATTCACGGAGCCATGTGTATATCGTATTCCGGGCGTTGTCTGTTAAGTAATTATCTTACGGGAAGAGATGCGAATCTTGGTGAATGTACGCATCCGTGCCGCTGGAGATATTATCTTATGGAGGAAACACGGCCGGGCGAGTATTTCCCGGTGGAGGAAAACGAGCGCGGTACGTATATATTTAATTCAAGGGATTTGTGCATGATTGACCATATTCCCGAGATGCTTGAAGCGGGAATAGACAGCTTTAAGGTTGAAGGACGTATGAAGACGGCGCTGTATGTTGCAACCGTGGCACGTGCATACCGTCATGCAATTGATACCTGCCTTGAGAATCCTGAGGAATATAAAAGGAATATAGAGCTGTACAGGGAAGAGATAAAGAAATGTACCAACAGACGCTTTACGACCGGATTTTTCTTCGGAAAGCCGGGAACCGAAAGTCAGGTGTACGACAGTAATACCTATATGAAGGATTATATCTACCTCGGTACTATTGACGGGATTGAGTATGCAAAGCCTGATGATGAACAGTGTCAAAATATGAGCAGCGGGGAAGAAGAGATATCAGTCTGCAGACTCGAGCAGAAGAATAAATTCTGCGTTGGCGACAGTATTGAAATCATGAAGCCGGGCGGACTTGAGCCTGTTGTTACAAGGGTGCTGTCAATTCGTGATGAAGAGGGTAATGAGATGCAGAGCTGTCCTCATTCAAGACAAAGGCTTGTTGTTACAATCACGGGTCATGCAGAGGAAGGAAACCTGCTTAGGGTAAAGGGACAGGAATGATTGGAGAATGCTAAATGAAGCTAATATTTATCAGACATGCGGAGCCGGATTATTCAATTGATTCGCTTACGAAGAAGGGCTGGCGTGAGGCGGAAATGCTTGCCTTGCGTACCCGCGACTGGAATGTTAAGAAAATATATTGTTCACCGCTCGGAAGGGCAAGGGATACGGCATCCTTTACGGAGGAAAAGCTCGGAATGAAGGCGGAGGTGCTTCCGTGGCTTAAGGAGTTTTTCTATCCGGTTAAGGACCCGGATACGGGGAAGGACAGAATCCCGTGGGATTTTATGCCTGAGTATATGAGTATGCACCCGGAGCTTTATGAGCGTGACGGCTGGTATAAAAATCCGCTTATGGCAGAGGCGGGAATCAAGGAGCATTACGATGAGGTATGCAGAGAGCTTGACACTTTGCTTGCCGGATACGGATATGTCCGTGAGAACGGGCTTTACCGCGTTAAGGAGCATAATGACTTTAATATAGTTTTCTTTTGCCATTTAGGACTCAGCTATGTATGCATATCACATCTGCTCGGAGTTTCTCCGGTTGTACTGTGGCAGGGAATGTTTACTGCTCCGAGCTCGGTTACGATACTTGGCTCCGAGGAGAGGCAGAACGATGCCGCTTCATTCAGATGTCAGGTGATTGGTGATACGCGTCATCTTCATGATAAGGCAGAACCGATATCGGCATCCGGTTATTTTACAGACACCTTTCAATTATAGTCAGAAGAGGAGTATTTTCAGGAATGCTTAATTTGACAAGAACGGCAATACGCGGCATTGCTGCCGGTGATGCTGCGTATACAAGAGGAATACAGCATTATCGCGGCGGAAATGTTAAGGGTATTTCGCAGATGAAGCTGTCGGGTCAGTACAAAATCAGTGTTATGGATGTTTTTGAGTATACCGTAACGGTTGGAGCCGGTACTGACGGCGAGCTGAAGTATTCGTGTAATTGCGCTGCAAGTCTTAAGGAAAAGGGCGCCTGCAAGCACGTTATTGCAGGCTTGTTTGCGTTGCTCAAGCTGCAGGAAAAGGAGAAGCTTTTAAAGCAGCCTACTCCTGAAGACAGAAGAGCCTGTGCTGTTCTTGACTATTTTGTCAGTCAGGAGGACGGAATGTGTCCGATGGAGGTTTTTCATATTGAACCTGTACTGACGGTTCAGTCAATGCTCACTGCCAATGAGGGCTGTGCGTATCTTGGCATAAAGGTAGGTCATGACCGTTTATATAAGGTTCAGAACCTTAAGAAATTCCTCACCGACTATATAACAAAGCAGAACATTATTCTCGGAAAAGAATTTAAATTTATATATTATGAGAGTGAATTTGATAAATCCTCGCAGGAGCTTCTGGACTTCATTCTTGAGGTGTACTATATTCTCGGAATGGATGAGAGCGCCGCATCGCAGAGAATATTTAACAAATCCCAGATGACGCTTAACCAGCCGCTTCTTATTAAGCTTCTTAAGCTGATGGGCAAGAACACGTTTACGCTTAATCTTTATGACCGTGTATATGAAAATGTTAAGGCATTCCGTTCGAACCCGAATATCCGCTATGACCTTGATGTCGTTGAGGAGGCGATAGTTCTGGATTATCGCGATAAGGAGGCGGTAATTCCGCTGTCAAAGTCAGGGGATTTAATATATTATAACGGAGCCGTTTTTATGCCTGATAATATATTCAGGCAGAATTATGCACCCTTTTTCAATTCTCTCGGTCCGGAAAAGCCGGCACTTGTTTTCAGGGATGATAATAAAAAGCGTTTTCTTGAGGAGGTTCTTCCGCGAATCGGCGACAGCATGGAAATCGATGTCCCGGAGGAGCTTGCGGACCGTTATCTTGATTTGGAGCTTAGTGCAAGCATATATTTTGATAAATACCTTAACGGTATAAAGGCCGAGCTGCGTTTTTCCTATGGGGAATTTGAATTCAATTGTTTTGAAAATCCCAATTCGGATTTCTATATCGTACTCAGAAAGAAGGAGCAGGAGGCTAAGATAAGGGAGCTTCTTGAAAGTCTCGGCTTCGAGGCAAGAAGCAGCTTTTATCTGTTAAAGAATGAGTCCTCGATTTATGATTTCCTTATCAGTGATAAGGAAGAGCTTTCCAAGCTGTGCACACTGTATTATTCAGAGGATTTCAAAAAGCTGCAGGTACGCTCCGGCGGAGATTTCAGTATAGGTCTGAGAGTCAGCACGGATATGGATCTGCTTGAGATGGATTTTGATTTCAAGGATATGAGCAGCGAGGAGTTGAAGAGTCTTTTCCGTTCACTTCGTGTAAAGAAGAAGTATTACCGGATGCAGGACGGAAGCTTTATCAATCTTCTTGACGGTGATATGGAGAAGCTGTCGGTTATTCTCGAAAATCTCGGTGTATCTTCGAAGAATATCGACGATACGGGTATTAAGCTCAGTAAAAGTAATGCGTTTTATCTGGAGGAGGCTCTTGAAAAGAGCGGGTTCCAGGTTAATAAGGATAAGGATTTTGTCAGGCTTATCGACAATATTAAGAATTCGGAGCAGGAGAATTTTGATTTACCTGAGGGCATTAATGCCCGGCTCAGAAATTATCAGGAGGTCGGTTATCGCTGGCTTATGACGCTTGCAAAAAACAGCCTCGGAGGAATTCTGGCCGATGATATGGGTCTCGGAAAGACTCTTCAGGCAATTGTTTATATAGCTGCGCGTATGAAGGCGCCTGATTCCGGCAGGAAGTTTTTGATTGTATGTCCCAGCTCCATCATCTATAACTGGATGGATGAAATCAACAGCTTTGCACCGGGACTTAGGGCATGTGTCGTGGCGGGAAATCCGCAGGAGAGAAAGGCACTTATTGAGGATAATGAGAATTATGATATTGTTATTACCTCATATCCGCTTATGCGAAGAGATGTGATGCTCTACAGACGGATTGTTTTTGACAGCATATTCCTTGATGAGGCGCAGTTTATCAAGAATGCCGCATCACTAAATGCGCAGTCGGTTAAGCTTTTGCGTGCGGAGCACAGATTTGCGCTTACGGGAACACCTATAGAGAACTCGCTTTCGGAGCTTTGGTCGATTTTCGATTTTATTATGCCCAACTTCTTAATGGCACACAGTAAGTTCACTGTGCGCTATGAGAAGCCCATTATTAACGGAGATAAGGAAATACTGGAAAATCTTAATAACAGAATCAGACCGTTTATCATGCGGCGCATGAAAAAAGAGGTTTTAAAGGAGCTTCCCGGCAAGCTTGAGGAGAAGATTCTGACTGAAATGACGGATGAACAGCGGAAGGTATATCTGTCATATATGAACGACATCCGTGGCGATCTCTTCGGAGAGATAAGGGCAAACGGAATCGAGAAGAGTCAGATGAAGATACTTGCAGCACTTACGCGACTGCGTCAGATATGCTGTCATCCTTCGACCTTTATCAGTAATTACAACGGAGGAAGCGGTAAGCTCGATTTGCTTATGCAGCAGCTTGACAATGCGATTGCAAATGAGCACAGAACACTTGTGTTCTCACAGTTTACGGGAATGCTTGAAATCATAAAAAAGAGTCTTGAGGAGCGCGGAATATCTTATTTTTATCTTGAGGGCGCAACCTTACCCAAAGAGCGGCTTGAGATGGCAAAGCGCTTCAATTCGGGAGAGGGTCAGGTATTCCTTATATCGTTAAAGGCAGGAGGAACCGGACTCAATCTTGTCGGAGCGGATACCGTAATTCACTACGACCCGTGGTGGAATCCTGCGGTTGAGGAGCAGGCAACAGACCGTGCCTACAGAATAGGACAGACGAGCAATGTCTATGTTCTTAAGCTGTTAACAAAGGGTACAATAGAAGAAAAGATTTATAAGCTGCAGCAGAAGAAGAAAGAGCTGTCAGATTCGGTTATTCAGTCGAAGGAAGTGTTTATCAGTTCACTTTCAAGAGAAGAGCTTGAGGATATATTTACATTTGAATAATACCGGCCGGGCATTTAGCCCTTAGCCGGTATTTAAAGGTTGTGATTATTCGGAAGCAAATATTTGGGAAGCAAACATTTGGGAAGCAAATATTTGGGCAGCAAATTATTTGGGCAGCAAATTATTATCGTACCACATGACCAGCAGTATTCCGTCAGCCACGGATATTTTGGCGGGACAGTTTTGGAATTCATTGCTTACACCGAGAGGAAAGGCTGCTGATAATTCCGCATCCGAAAGCTGATAGCGGAGTCCTTCGAGTGTTACGCCAAGGGCTTTAGTATCTGCAGCAAAAACGGATATCAGGCCTGTACCGGTTTTAAAGTACAGGCTGCTGTTTTGAATAGCGGTTGCGGTATATTCCTTATCAATAATGAAGCCACGGGCATTATTATGACAAAGGAATGACAGCGCCTGAAAATTGGCATAGGTATGGTCGATACGACCGCCTGTGGCACCAAACAGATAAAATACGGTACAGCCGCGGGCGAGCCCCTCACGCAATGCCAGTATCATATCCGTGTCATCCTTTTCAACGGGATGGAGGAGTACGTTTTTGGACTCGGGGACATAGCCCAGAGAGTCAAAATCGCCAACGATAAGGTCGGCGACTATATTCAGGCTGAGATTGTTTAGATATTTATAGCCGGCATCCGCTGCAATTATATACGGCGGTTCGCTGCCGGCCTCAGATTCATATTTGTAAAGTGACAGAAACCTGTCAGCTGCGAAGCCGCAGGCTCCGATGATAAAACAAGTTTTCATGCTGACCTCAGATTCGTTATTATTCTTCGGTACTTTCACCGGTAAGGGAAGCAGGTGCAGCTGAAATACGTCCGAATACCATATCATAGCCGTCATTGCCGTAGTTAAGTGAACGGTTTACGCGGCTGATGGTAGCGGTAGATGCACCGGTTTTTTCTGCGATGTCAAGGTAGGTTTTGCCTGCGCGAAGCATGGCAGCAACCTCGAAACGCTGTGCAAGTGATAAAAGCTCGTTAATTGTACATATATCTTCAAAGAAGGTGTAGCACTCCTCTTCATTATTTAAGCTGAGGATGGCTTCAAATAAGTAACTGACAGAGTCAGTATGAATTTTTTTGTTCATTATTATCCTCCGTTCAGGGTATTTATCCGAAATTGGAATCATTATGCTATACATTACTTTAGAATTTTAACACTATAAAGAGTTAAAGTAAAGAATTTATTATAAAAAAATCGCGGAAATGCAAATCTTTGAAGCAGAAGTTTCGTAACTGCATATTCCGGAAATGGGGATAGTGTGAAAAATCACATTGATATGCTGATTTTTCACAACTAACCTTGGGTAGTTTGGCTATCTTGTGCCGAAGCGTCACAAATAGCCTTTATGCGACACGCGAAATCACCTGCGTGAATTTCTCGTGCGGATTTCTATGCTACGCTTCGGAATGGGGATTCGTATGAAAAGAATTATTAATTATGAGAAGGCGGTTGAGGGCTTTCTGGCTGCGGATAACAGGGCGGGAGTATGCCTTCACGGCGGCGAACTTACCTGTGACGGAAAAAAGATTGCGGAGAGGTATTATGAACCCTTTCGGGCAGATACGCTTCACCGGATGTATTCCGTGACAAAGAGCTTTACCTCACTTGCAATAGGCCTTCTGGCAGAGGAGGGCAGGCTTAAGCTTGACGATCGGATTGTTGATTATTTTAAGGATAAGCTTTCCGGTAATGAAAAGGATGAGAGGCTTTATGATATGACCATAAGGGACATGCTGTGCATGAAGACCTGCTATGCCTCGACAACCTATAAAGCAGATACTTCAAAGGAATGGGTGGGCTCATTCTTTAATACAAAGCCCGACCACTATCCGGGAACGGTGTTCAATTATGATACATCGTCATCGCACACGCTTGCGGCGCTTGTCGAGCGGCTTACTGGAATGAAGCTTCTTGATTATCTGCGCAGCCGTGCGCTTGACAGAATCGGTTTTTCAAAGGAAGCATATATATTGCCTGATCCTCAGGGCAGCCCGCAAGGCGGCTCGGGACTTATGTGTACTCTGCGTGACATGCATGCGGTGGCATGTCTGTGCTGCGATAACGGCAGATTCGGGGATGAGCAGCTTCTGCCTGAATGGTATATAGAGGAGGCGTCACAGTGCCATGCGTCAACGGCGATGTCTTCCAGCATAAATGAGCAGCAGGGCTACGGCTATATGTTCTGGCGGACCAGATACGGCGGATATTGCATGTACGGAATGGGCGGGGAACTGGCGCTTATTTTTCCTGAGCATAAGCTTGTTTTTTCCACTATTGGCAATACGTTATCATCTTCAACGGGGCTGCCGCTTTTGTATGAGGCCTTTTATAATCATATCTTTTCGCTTTTCGAGCCCTATGTCTGTGATACGGAGCTTAAAAGGAAAACTCTTTCGGGCATTTCGACTCCCACGCTTGAAGCAGAAATATCCGGTGAGGTATACCGCTGCGAAAAAAATGAGGCGGGGCTTAAGTGGTTTTGCTTTGATTTTGATGCCGGAGTGCTGAGCTTTGAGGATGGCAGGGGAATTAACCGGCTTGATTTCGGAATCGGAGAATGGGCCTTCGGAAGGTTCCCGGGTACTGATTATGAATGTATGACGTGTGCCGCATGGACTACGCGGAATACCTTTCAGGTGAATACGGAGATTATCGGAGAAGCATTGTCATATTTTATGTTTGAGGCGGGATTTTCCGGTGAAAATGCAACTGTACATTTACAGGCACTTAATTCGGAAGAAAAGTTTCTTGCCGGGTATAAGGGCTTTGCGGCGGCAAAGCTTTGCCGGTAGGGCTGGACAAAAAAACTGCCTGCGCTTATAATACGTGGGGCAAAAAGCGGAATGGAATGGAGGAGAATGTGAAAAAAGGTCAGGAATATATCGGAACGGTTAACAGAACGGATTTTCCCAATAAGGGTATTGTTGATATTGACGGCGAGACCGTAATAGTAAAAAATGCGCTCGAGGGGCAGAAGGTGCGTTTTTCCATATCAAAACAACGTAGCGGAAGAAGTGAGGGTCGTCTTCATGAGGTTCTTGAAAAATCACCTCTTGAGACTCGTGAGCCTGCGTGTCCGCATTTTGAATTCTGCGGTGGCTGCACTTATCAGACTATTTCTTATGAGGATCAGCTTAAGCTTAAGGCAGGTCAGGTTAAGAAGCTGATAGACAGTGCGGTTGATTATGAATATGATTTCAGGGGAATTGCATCAAGCCCTCTTGAATGGGGCTACAGAAATAAAATGGAGTTTTCCTTCGGCGATTCCTGTAAGGGAGGAGAGCTTACGCTCGGACTCCATAAATCAGGAAGCTTTTATGATATTCTGCAGGTTACCGACTGCAGGATTGCCAATGAAGATTACAATATGATTATTGCCTGTGTCATAGATTTATGCAGATTATACGGGCTTAATTACTTCCATAAGATTTCGCATACGGGCTATCTGCGTCATCTGCTTATCAGACGTGCCGCAACTACCGGCGAGATTTTGATAAACCTTGTTACCACCTCGGACTGGCAGGGCAGGGGAGAGGAAGCAGATTTCTTTGAGGTATTGCGTGACCGGCTGCTTGAGCTGAATCTTTCGGGTAGTATAGTCGGAATTCTGCACTCCGTTAACAACGATGCGGCAGATGCCATTAAGGCGGAAAGAACGGATATAGTTCACGGTAAGGAATTTTTCTTTGAAGAAATGCTCGGACTGTTCTTTAAGATAACGACTTTCTCTTTCTTCCAGACCAATTCCTTCGGTGCGGAGGTTCTTTACAGCATTGTCCGTGATTTTGTCGGCGAAACAAAGGACAAGGTGATTTTTGATTTATATACGGGAACGGGTACAATTGCGCAGGTACTGGCACCCGTTGCGAAAAAGGTAATCGGAGTTGAGATTGTCGAGGAGGCTGTAACAGCAGCGCGTGAGAACACTGCCCTTAATGACCTCGATAACTGCACCTTTATTGCAGGTGACGTACTGAAGGTAATTGATGAAATAAAGGAAAAGCCGGACATTATCGTGCTTGACCCGCCCCGTGAGGGAATCCACCCTAAGGCATTACCCAAGATTATCGCCTACGGAGTTGACAGGATTGTCTATATTTCCTGCAAGCCCACGAGTCTTGTTAATGACCTTAAGATACTTCAGGAGGGCGGATACCGTGTGGAGGCAGTAAAGTGCTGTGACATGTTCCCGCAAACGACACATGTGGAGACGGTGGTCTTGCTTTCCTTGATTTAATAGGGGATTGGCGCATTTCGTCTTTTTTGTAGCAGCAATTTCAAATATATCAAAGAGCACGAGAAATCGCTCGAAATCAAGAATCCGAACTTTTCATTCATGGGAGGGATGGAAGAATTAGAGAAAGAGACTCTTTTGGAAACGATCCGTTTCCACCGAGAGGATAATAGCATATGGAACACGGCTGAGGTTGAAAAACAGAGGACTGTCTATTGACATAAAAAATAGATTTGCGTATAATAATATTAGAAGAAAAGCGTGCTTTTCTGGTGGGCTAACACTTAAATCTGATATGCTTGTCAATCATGTGATTGACCGTTGGTGGACAACACTAAAATCCGATATATTTACCAGCACTCAGTTGGTCGTTGGCAGACAACACTAAAATTAGCCACAAAGAGAGAGTATATAGCACAGTGGTGTTATTGCTCTCTCTTTAAATTTATGGAGGATTACAAGCAAGG
>JAZNKQ010000036.1:0-42108 GCA_045578645.1 Lachnospiraceae bacterium | reverse complement strand
CGTAATATGCGTGAGGGCGGAAGTCTTACTGTCCTCGCTACGGCACTTGTCGAGACAGGCAGCCGTATGGATGATGTTGTATTTGAGGAGTTTAAGGGTACAGGTAATATGGAGCTGGTGCTTGACCGTAATCTGTCGGAGAAGCGTATTTTCCCTGCGATTAATCTTCCTAAGTCCAGTACAAGAAGAGATGATCTTCTGCTTACACCCTCCGAGCTTGAGGCAAACTACATTATCCGCCGTGCATTTAATTCAATGAAGTCGGATGAAGCAGTTGAAAGGATTATTAATCTTTTTGTTAAGACTAAGACTAACCGGGAATTCGTCGAAGTGGTTAAGAAAACTAAACTTATTTAATATAAACTATTGCAATTGGCATATTTTCGTGTTATAATCAAAAAGCTGTTTATCCGTAGATAAATAAGGATAAAGATTTGATATAGTGAGGTGAAAGCAATGAGAGTAGATGTACAGCCGAAGTATCATCAGGCTAAGGTAGTATGTAACTGTGGTAATGAGTTCGTTACAGGTTCAACTAAGCCCGAGATTCACGTAGAAATTTGTTCAAAGTGCCATCCGTTCTATACAGGACAGCAGAAGGTTGTTCAGGCGCGCGGTGCTGTTGATAAGTTTAACCGTAAGTACGGTCTTGATAACAAGTAGAATTTATCATGGAATAAAAAAGGTTGAGGTTTTTTTAATCTCAACCTGTTTTTAGATTACGGAGGTTTGAAGATGAGAGCATCAGGTATAGGCGGTCAGGCTGTCATGGAAGGCGTAATGATGAAAAACAAGAGTAAATACGCCGTTGCAGTCAGAAAGCCGGATAATGAAGTTGTCATCGACATACAGGAGTATAAGAGCGCAGGTGAAAAGCATTCTGTGCTCAGACTTCCGGTCATCAGGGGTGTGGTGGCATTTGTCGAGTCAATGGTTATCGGGGTGAGGACTCTGACATATTCAGCAAGCTTTTTTGAAGAGGATACAGATAAAGCGGCTAAGAGTGAAACAAAGGCTGATAAGCGTAAGGAAAGTATTATGATGGCGGGCACGGTATGCTTCTCCATTCTTCTGGCAATCGGCATTTTTATGATGCTGCCGTATTTCCTGTCAACGCTGCTTTCGTCATTTATTGAGTCTGAGCTGTTGATGGCGGTTCTTGAGGGTGTTATCAGACTTATGTTGTTTGTGGGATATGTGTCGGTTATTTCGCTCATGAAGGATATACGGCGTGTTTATATGTATCATGGTGCTGAGCATAAATCGATTAATTGTATTGAGAACGGCAGTAAGCTGACAGTGGCAAACGTTAAGAAGCATTCGCGTCTTCACAAGCGCTGCGGTACAAGCTTTATGCTTCTTGTTATTTTATTGAGTATTATTTTCTTTGTATTTATCAGAGTCGATTCCGCATGGCTCAGGGTTGTGTTAAGACTTGTATTAATTCCTGTTATTGCAGGTATTTCGTATGAGTTTATTAAGCTCGCGGGCAGAAGCGAGTCAAAGCTTGTGGGAATTATCAGTAAGCCGGGTCTGCTGTTACAGAGACTTACGACCAGAGAGCCCGATGATGCAATGATTGAAGTTGCCATTAAGTCGGTAGAGGCAGTTTTTGACTGGAAGGATTTTCTTGCAGGAGGAGACGGTGCTATAAAGAGCGCTGATAAGTCTGCGGATGAGCCTGATAGTAAGCCGGCAGATAAGTCTGATAAAAAGACTGCAGATAAGTCTGACAGTAAACCTGCGAATAAGCCGGGTAGTAAATCTGCTGATAAGTCTGACAGAAAGACTGCAGATAAGTCTGACAGTAAACCTGTGAATAAGTCCGGTAGTAAATCTGTGGATAAGTCTGACAGTAAGCAGACGGTTGAAAGCGGACAGGATGAAGTATTCCTTGAGGAGGCGGCAGCTGCGGCAGAAGAGCCGGAGAAAGTAAGCGCTGACGGTAACAGCAAAAAGAAGAGCAGCTATAAAAATCCGAATGAATGGCCCACAGGAAAGCTTGCGGATGAAGAAGACGATGAGGATGATGATATTCTTAAGGCTCTTGACCAGTATTTTGTGCTTAAACAGAAAAAAGATAATTGAGTAAACAGGGATTTGTAATGAAATATATAGAGGCGCAGCGCGAGGCTGAAAAGCTGCTTTTGGAATCCGGAATAGAGGAGGCAGCCATTGATGCGACATATCTGATGCTGCATGTGACAGGTATGAGCAGTTCTAAGCTCCTTCTTGAGAGAACTGAAATAATGCCTCAGGATATGCTTGAAAGGTATTTTGAGCTGACTAAACGCCGTACTAAGCGAGAGCCGTTACAGTATATATTGGGCACGCAGGAGTTTATGGGACTTGAGTTTAGGGTTACACCGGCAGTGCTTATTCCGCGTCAGGACACGGAGGTGCTTGTTGAGCTTGCACTTAAGAAGTGTGCGGGGAAGCGGGTTCTTGATATGTGTACGGGAAGCGGTTGCATTGCGGTTTCGGTGGCCAAGCTCGGAAAACCCGAGCGCGTCGATGCCTGCGACATTTCTGCGGATGCGCTTGCGGTTGCAGAAGAGAATGCACGGCTAAACGGAGTCTTGGTCGGATTTATAGAGGGAGATTTGTTTTCTGACATTTCCGGGCGATATGATTTGATTTTGTCAAATCCGCCATATATTGTTACGAAGGAAATAGATACGCTTATGCCTGAGGTGGCGGTGCACGAGCCGGTAATTGCCCTTGACGGCGGAGCGGACGGTCTTAATTTTTACAGGCGGATTGTTGCGGAATCGCCGGATTGTTTAGCTGCAGGAGGCAGTCTGATAGTGGAAATCGGTGCTGAGCAGGGAAAAGCGGTATCTGAGCTGTTTGCCGCACACGGCTTTACCGATGTGGAGGTTTGCCGGGATCTGGCAGGGCTTGACCGCGTAGTTTGCGGGAAGTATGCCGGAATTTGAAAGTGCAGGGTATGACCGGACCGGGCAGAGCGGCATTGCAGAAGTTTACCGAGGTTATTCGGGTAGAAATGGAGTTTTTATGTTTGATAAATTAGAAGATTTAGTAAAGCGTTTTGAGGAAATTCAGAATGAGCTCAGCGAGCCTGAGGTTGTTAATGACCAGGCGCGTTTCCGTAAGCTTATGAAGGAACAGAACGATTTATGTGACATTGTTGCCAAGTATAATGAATATAAGGCAACCAAACAGAATATCGAGGAAAGTCTTGAAATGCTTGACGAGGAAAGTGATGAGGAGCTTCGCGAGCTTGCCAAGGAGGAGCTTTCGGCAAGCAAGCAGCGTGTGGAGGAGATTGAGCAGGAGCTCAAGATTCTGCTGTTACCCAAGGACCCTAATGATGAAAAGAACGTAATTGTCGAAATCAGAGGCGGTGCCGGTGGTGATGAAGCTGCACTTTTTGCGGCAGAGCTTTACAGAATGTATTGCAAGTACGCTGAAGCACAGCGTTGGAAAATAGATATGATGAACCTTAATGAGAACGGTATCGGAGGATTTAAGGAAGTTATTTTCATGATAAACGGAAAGGGCGCTTATTCGAGACTTAAGTATGAAAGCGGTGTTCATCGTGTTCAGCGTATACCGGTAACCGAATCGGGCGGAAGAATTCATACTTCGACCGCAACGGTTGCGATTATGCCGGAGGCTGAAGAGGTGGATGTTGAGCTTGATCTTAATGATTGCAAGTTTGATGTTTTCCGAGCATCAGGTAATGGAGGTCAGTGTGTCAATACAACCGACTCCGCGGTACGTCTTACACATATTCCGACCGGAATAGTTATTTCCTGTCAGGACGAGAAATCGCAGCTTAAGAACCGCGATAAGGCATTAAAGGTATTGCGCTCCAGACTTTATGAAATGGAGCTCGAAAAGGCTCATGATGCAGAGGCAGAGGCCCGCAGAAGTCAGGTTGGTACGGGAGACCGTTCCGAGAAAATCAGAACCTATAATTTCCCTCAGAGCAGATGTACTGATCACAGAATAAAGCTGACACTCTACAATTTAGACGATGTTATGAACGGAGACCTTCAGCAGCTTGTTGACAGCTTAATAGCAGCCGATCAGGCCGCTAAATTGGCTAAGATGCAGGATGCGTAATCCAATGAATGATATGCTGGTTAGATAAACTAAGCATGAAAATATAAAAACGGAAAAGACGTGAGACTCAAATTTATTTGAAGGCTCATGTCTTTTTTGTTTTGTAGAGGCGTAGCCTCGTATCTGCGAAGCAGATATTTTCATGCGTAGATTACACATTAGTGTTTATGTTGTCGATAGTTTTGTAGCCTGAACCGTCGCAATACAAGCATCGATATTTACTCGGCATTCAGCGAACACCGAGAAGAAGTGAAGCGAGTATGCGAGCGGAACGGATTCGAGGTGGTTGCTGAAATGTTGTTGTGTAAATTTGTGGGATACTTTATAATGAGTTATATAAATCTAGCTAATGTTTGTCAAGGATTATTTTGAGAAGTTTTATTCTAAAAAAGGGGAACCTTAATAAACCTACCTATTGTAGATTTTTTAGAAATGTATGATAATAAACTCAGATTTACTTGAATTTGTTGAGGGAAATGTATGGTAGAACTTATAAAAAGATGTCCCGAATATGTGGTAGGGTACAAAGAGTATTGTCAGGAATTGTATGATAACCATGTCACCTATTTTAGACCCACAAATCCAGAGAGCATTGATAATGACTGGTTTTTTCGTACAAAATCATGGTATGACAGGAAAGAACAGGGACTGGTAGAGGGTCAACCTATCAGTTTTCACTATTGGGCAATCGACAACAGAAAATTCATAGGAGAATTTCAACTCCGAACCGAATTTCCCGAAAAGGTAATGTTGGATATTGGAAGCATTGGTTATGCAGTCAGAGTATCGGAACAAGGAAAAGGATATGGCAAAGAGATTCTTCGCCTTGGGTTGGAACTTGCAAAGCAACACGGCATGGAAAAAGTGTTGCTAACAATTAACGATAAAAACAAAGCTTCCATTCATGTATGTGAAAAAATGGGTGGTATCTGGAGAGACACCATAGACACATATAACGATGCTGAAGGACAACATTTATTGAGACGATATTGGATAACCCTTTAATTGTCAAATCCCAATTTCTTTAATAAATGAATAGATAAATTAGGGTTGTAAACCTCAAATAATTTGCTATAATATAATTAGAAGAGGCAATCGCCACAGAGTGGTTGACCTTGTAAAAGAAGAAAATCAAAAACCTTCCCTCACACGCCAATGTACAGGGGAGGTTTTTGTTATGTTACTGACAAATCAAGTAAATGAATGTCAGCAATGCTAGAATAAACATGCCAAAAGACATCAAGTCCTTAAAGTCAAATTTCTTCATGAGCATCACCTCCATTCTATGTAGAATGAAGGTCAACCACCCTGTAACACGATTGCCTAGCAGCAATATTGCTACTAAGATCATTATATCATAAAATGGATGCGAACACAAGTTCGAAAACAAAAACGAAGAGATATATTTGCATCGAGTTTTACATGATTTTTGAGTTGAATTAATAAAATTTCCATGTTATCATCACTACACTTTACGTTTAAATTTCACATTACATAGTAATATATGTTGAAAAGGAGGGCGTAATTATGATATAATTATGGTATAATTAATCCATAGTTAGGAGGTGTTACTTATGCCACAAATTATTCCAATTAAAGATTTAAAGAATACATCAGAGATTTCTGATATGTGTCACAGAGCAGAAGAACCTATCTTTATTACTAAAAATGGTTATGGTGATATGGTTATTATGAGTATGGAGATTTATGAGTCTGCTATGAAACAGCTTACTATGTATAGAGATATAGAAATTTCTGAAAAGCAGATTGAAGCAGGTAAGGTAAAAGATGCCAGAACAGCACTCAGGGAAACAAGGGCAAAGTATGGATTATAAATTAGTTATTTCGGAACATGCAGATGTATTACTTGATAATTTAGTATATTACTTGTTATTTCGATTGAAAAATGAGCAAGCTGCGAAACATCTGTTAGATGGAATTGATGGTATTTACGATAGGCTGGAAATAAATCCATTTCAATTTCCGCTTAGTAGAGATGTTTATTTAGCAAATAAGGGCTACCATGAAGCAGTTGTTCCACAGATGGACTACATTGTTATTTTTGATGTAAGAGAAGAGACTGTAAATGTTGTTGGTATTTTTCATCAATTGGAAAATTATCAAAGCAAGTTATAGTGAAACAAGGGCAATATTATAGAAAAATACAGAATCCTTCCCTGACCCGCCAAAGTACAGGGAAGGTTTTTGTTATATTAGTGACATATCAAGTAAATGAATGTCAGCAGTGCAAAGAGGAACATTCCGTAAGAATGAAGGTCAACCACCCTGTATCACGATTGCCGGTAGCATTGCTGCTACTAAGAATATTATAATATAAAACAAAACAGAACACAGGTTCGAATACGAAAAAGAATGAAGTATTTGCGAAGGTGAGCGTTCGCGCTATTAATGCAAAGGTCGAGTTTATAAATTGAACAGATGAGTTGAAAATATTATTGCATAAACATTAGGAGTATTTTACAATGAGCTATATAATTTTGGATTTTGCGGAGGGATAGTGTGAAAAATCACATTGTATTGCAGTTTAAGGAACTTTCCGGATACTATAAAGGTTGATAAAAAATGAAAATAAAGTTATAACATAATTATGGAGGTTGATTAGGACATAGAGACAGGATGTGCGGCTGGCATAAGCGTCTTCTGATTTGAGCAATAAAATCCCGGATATTGAGACTTAAGTGAAAACTTCTTTATAAAGGAGAAACATATATGGTCAATTACTATTTAATAACTGCGATTTTTACTGTCATTAATTTACTTGCTTTTATTGTCATTTTTGTACCGAATAAGATCAACTATTATTTTATGGTGCTGTTGTTACTGTTTGCACTGACAAATGGTGCCTATTTGGCAATCGCAATGTCTACAAGTCTGGAAGAGGCGGTTCTGGCAAATAAAATATGCTATCTTGGAGGCTGTTTTATGCCTCCGATTATTCTTCTGCTGATTTGTGCAATCTGTAATTATACGATTCGGCCGTGGCTAAGATGCTTAATTTATGCTTATAGCGCAATTGTATACCTTTTTGTATTGACAATCGGCTACAGCGATGTTTATTATGACCGGATTTATCTTGATAAATTTATGGATGCGACGGTGCTGGGACATACCTATGGTCCGGCACATAATCTGTTTTATATCATACTGTACGGATACCTGATTATTCAGGTTTTATTACTGGTGTACAGCTTTGTGAAAAGGCGCGTGGTTTCTAAATACAGTTTAGGAGCCCTGTTAATTATGGAATCCGTGACCATCGGATTGTTTTTGGGCGGCCGTATTGTTAATCCCAATATTGAGATTATGCCTCTGATTTATGTGATTAACGGATGGTTCTTTTGGTATTTGTACCGGCGCGGAATGGCATATAATGTCGAAGACAATATCGCCAGTTCTTTTGCCAAGCAGGGTACATACGGCTATATTATGCTCGATACAAAGATGAATTATCTGGGGTGTAATCAGACTGCCGTAAATATTTTTCCGGGGCTTTCCGAATGTGTGGTGGACCATAGGATAGATGCTGTTCCGAAGATGGAAGTGATTTCAACATGGCTTGGCGAATACTCTGCAAATGTCAGGAAGGTTTTTAGCTATGAAAATGGTGAGCGGCATTTTGAATGCAGAATTGAGCCGATTATATATGGCAGAAAAGTCCGCGGCTACATGGTTGAATTGCGTGATGATACGGACAGATGGCAGAATGTTAATCTGATTTCCAAGCATAATGCGGAGCTAAAGGAAATGACGGTACAGCTCGAGAGGGCAAAGGAAGAAGCAGAAAGAGCCAACAGGGCAAAATCTGATTTTCTGGCAAGGGTGTCCCATGAAATCCGTACACCGGTTAATGCGATGCTGGGAATGAATGAAATGATTCTTCGGGAAAGCGATGAAGATGAGATTTGCAGCTATGCTCATGATGCTAAAAACTCAGCATTGTCACTGCTTAGTATAATAAATGAACTGCTGGATTCTTCAAAAATAGAATCCGGCATGATGGAGATTATAGAGGATAATTATCATATAGGAAGCGTTTTGAATTATCTGTACAGTATGGTAATTATCAGGGCGCAGGAGAAAGAATTAAGTCTGAATTTTGATGTTGATGAAAATATGCCGCGTGAGTATTGCGGCGATTCCAAGCGCATAAAGCAGGTTTTATTAAACATTCTTATAAATGCCGTAAAGTACACCACTCAGGGTTCAATTCTATTAAAGGTAAGCTGCAGCAGTATTGAAAATAATAAAGCTGTTTTGCGTTATTCCGTAACGGATACGGGCATCGGAATTAAAAAAGAAAATATTGCGAAAATTTATGACGCTTTCCAGCGGTTCGATATGGAAAAAAATAGTAATGTAGAAGGAACGGGTCTCGGAATGAACATTGTACAACAGTTCCTAAAGCTGATGGGCAGTGAGCTGGAAATAAAGAGTGAGTACGGTAAGGGAAGCGAATTTTCTTTTGAAATTGTACAAAAGGTAGCAGATAGCACTCCGATAGGATATTTCGAGGAGAAAACTCCTTATTTTGTGCAGGAAAGCGGACAGCTGGAAGACTTTACCGCGCCTGATGCAAGAATTCTGGTGGTTGATGACAATATGGTCAATATAAAAGTGCTGAAAGGGCTATTAAAGAAGAATAAAATACAGACTGAGGAAGCACTGAGCGGAAAAGAATGTCTTGCTTTGGCAGAGAGGAATACATACGATTTGATTTTTCTTGACCACATGATGCCGGAAATGGATGGAATAGAGACTCTCCATATCATGAAGGAAAGGAAATTGTACGAAAACGTTCCGGTTATTATGCTTACGGCAAATGCCATTGTCGGTGACAGGGAACGGTATCTGGCAGAAGGGTTTGATGACTTTATGTCAAAGCCGGTTATCCCGCAGACGCTGAATGAAGTGCTGTTAAAGTACCTGCCGAAGGAGAAAATACTGTAGCATTGAAAACGAAGCCGGGAGCAGATATATGATATTTGATAGGAGAAAATATGCTTATAGAAACAGAACGATTAGTATTAAGAGAAATGACGGAAAATGATTTTGACGCGCTTTATAAAGTATTGGAGGATTCCGACATTATGCAGCATTATCCATATACCTTTGATAATGCCAGAGTTAGGAACTGGATACAGCGAAATGTGGAACGATATCAGATTTTTGGTTTCGGTCTGTGGGCGGTATGCTTGAAAGAAACCGGCGAGATGATTGGTGATTGCGGGTTGACAATGCAACTTATTGGCAATCAGATAAAGCCTGAAATCGGATATCATATACGCGGCGATATGCAAAGAAAGGGCTACGCAAAAGAAGCAGCAATTGCAGTCAGAGATTGGACTTTTAATAACACCACGTTTAACATGGTGTATTCTTACATGATACACACAAATGAGGCATCGGCTAAAACCGCAATGTCTTATGGGTGCAAAAAAGTGGACGAATTTACTGATGAACACAATGAGCTTGTAAAGGTGTATGCAATTTCAAGGGAAGCATGGACTGATATAGGAAAAGGTGATTAGTGTGAAAAATCATATACTATGATTTTTCACACGGCTATTTGTTCCTGAGCGAAAACAAATAGCCATTGCTATATTCCTCGCGATAAGTCGCTCAGAAATGGGGATTATTATGTGTATAATAAAGAATGAAATACCGATTTTAGAATTTGACAGTGAACCGGTGGCGGTTATTAGCCCTACCCATGAAAATCTGGGTCTGGAGCTTCCGAAAAAATGTGTATTTGCCTTTTTGGGCGGATATATAGATGAATATGCAAACAGGACTGCTTCCAAGCAGGTATCGGTCTTTGTGAGTGCAACAAAGCAGTATCCCATATACATAACAAAGTATAAGGGAGAGGATGTCGTGCTTTGCCAGGCACCCGTGGGTGCTGCGCCGGCGACTCAGATACTGGATTGGCTGATAGGCTACGGGGTTCGGGAAATTATATCGGCAGGAAGCTGCGGAGCTCTTGAAAAGTTTCCTGAAAGTACATTCCTTGTTCCTTACAAGGCACTGAGAGATGAGGGGACATCCTATCATTATGCCCCGCCATCCCGTTTTGCGGAAATCAATGAAAGGGCAAGGAAGGCAATCGAGGAAACTATAATTGAACACGGTATGAAATATCAGGAGGTCATCACCTGGTCCACCGACGGATTTTTTCGCGAAACTAAAGAAAAGGTTGCTTATCGTAAGAGTGAGGGCTGTGAGGTTGTTGAAATGGAATGCTCTGCGCTTGCAGCATGTGCCGGACTTAGAAATGCAACCTGGGGAATGATACTTTACACTGCGGACAGTCTTGCTGATGTTGATAAATATGATGAGAGAAACTGGGGCGGAAATGCATATGAGTATGCCCTTACACTCTGCCTTGACGCAGTAATTAATATATGAATGGCTGGCTATTAGCCGGTTGTCTGATGTCAGCGTTAATGAAATATTATGCGGCAGGCGGTTGTCGGAAGCAGAATATAAGGGAGCGGCAGAAATGAATCTTGCGCACACCCTGAGGACGAGCAGCTTTTTAATACCATGATGGCATATGTAGAGAAAAATGTGTTTGACGCAAGCCCGAAGAGATAAGCCGGTAGATTGGAGAGCTTAATGAAAGAGATAATAACTGCGAATTCAAACAAGCAGGTGAAAAATGTTATTAATCTTCAAAAGAGTAAAAAGGCACGAACAGAGCAGGGCTGCTTTGTGTGCGAGGGAAGAAGGATGTTCGAGGAGGCACGCGACTGTGCTCTTGCGGAGATTGTCAGGGCATACGTTTCAGAAAGCTTCTATAATGACTATATTCAGGGCGATACAGGCTATATGGGGGACTGTGACTACGAGATAGTAAAGGACAGTGTTTTTTCGGGTATGTCCGAAACGGTTACTCCTCAGGGCGTAATGGCTGTGGTAAGGCAGGCGAGGTATAATCTTGATGAGGTCATAGGCGGACCTGCAAGATTGCTGCTTTTGGAGGATATTCAGGATCCGGGGAATCTCGGGACACTCATCAGGACGGCAGAGGCAGCAGGCATAAGCGGAATTGTTATGAGCATAGGAACGGCGGATGTTTATAATCCCAAGGTTATACGCTCGACTATGGGGTCGGTGTTTAGAGTTCCTTTTATATATGTGCCTGATATGCCGGAGACGGTCGCCGGGCTTGTAAGGGCAGGAATAAAGGTTTATGCGGCATATCTGCATGGAGGCGTTGACTATCGTACCGCGGATTACAGCGGTGCCTGCGGTGTCATGATAGGAAACGAGGGAAACGGACTTACGCGTGAAGCAGTTGAGGCTGCTACCGGTGCGGTATATATACCCATGGCGGGTAAGGTTGAGTCACTGAATGCCGCAATAGCCGGTGCACAGATGATGTTTGAAATGACAAGAATCGGTCGTTAATTGCCGGAATATGGCAATTATCGCGACCGGTTCTTCTTTTTATATCTGTAAATCAGCAATATTTCAATCTATACTGAATAGGAAGTGTTACGTTCAGAAAGGGGATTAATATGCTGGAAGAGATGCTTGGCTTTGCTAAAGAGGGAGATGCGGCGTTTATTGTTCTTAGTGCTGCAGTCGGAACCGGATTGCTGATACGCCTTCTCCTCGGATTTATATACGGAAGATACATATATGCCATGAATGAAGCAGGGATAACCAGGGTTAAGTGGATAGTAAAAATGCGCGAGCGTTTCAGGGAGCAGTATAGGCTGGGGCTGCAGGTGCGCGATTTAGATGCATTTGTAAGGAAAAATGTATTTCAGATAAGCTTTTTAAGAGTTTTTCTGATTACGTGGGAGAAGCTTGGAATGCAGACAATAACGGTGTGCGCGATTGCTGCGGTTACGGGGGCGCTGCAGATGCTGTTTGCTGAAATGAATGCGGCACATATCGTGAGCTATCTTGTATGCGGACTTGCGGGAACAGGCATACTTTTGTTTGCGGAGAGCGTGGCGGATGTACCGGGAAAGAGATATATACTTTTAAACAGCACAAGGGATTATCTTGGCAATATAGCGCTTCCGGCAATACTGGCGGAGCTGCAAAACGAAGAGCCGGAGCCGGTTGGGGTGTTGATGGCTAAAAATGAAATAAGACCGAAGAAAAGTGAGAAGCGCCGAAGGTGGATGTCCGGCAATAAGGAATCCAGAGGAGAACGGGAAAAGAATGAGGCAATGAGGCTGGTACGTGAGGCCCGCGCCGAACGCAGCCGGGAGACGGTTCGAAGGGAAATAGGCGAAAAGTCCGGGAGTGTTCAGCCGACAGCGGAGGATGTAAACGAAATTCTTAAGGAATTCCTTGCCTGATATTTAAATTTATATTGAAAAGCCGGTTTACGAATGCTAAAATAAATCCTTGTAAATACGACAGTCGGAATGGAGGAATAACATGTCAAAGGTTAGTTTTGATTATACGGCAGCCAAGTGCTTTATTTCGGATGATGAGATAAAGAATATCGAAGGCATTGCACTGGCAGCGAAGAAGCAGCTTGTTGAAAAATCGGGAGCAGGAAATGATTTCCTTGGATGGATTGATTTGCCCGTTGCTTATGACAAGGAAGAGTTTGCACGCATAAAGAAGGCGGCAGCAAAAATTCAGAGTGATTCTGAGGTTCTTCTTGTTATCGGAATCGGCGGCTCATATCTCGGAGCAAGAGCTGCGATAGAGTTTCTCAGACACAGCTTCTACAATTCAGTATCAAAGGAGGTCAGAAAGACTCCTGAGATCTACTATGTAGGAAACAGTATCAGCTCTACTTATATGGAGCATTTAAAGCAGGTAATCGGCGATCGTGATTTCTCAATTAATATGATAAGCAAGTCAGGCACAACAACAGAGCCGGCAATTGCATTCAGAGTATTTAAGAAGATGCTCATTGAGAAGTATGGCAGAGAAGAAGCTAATAAGCGTATTTATGCGACTACCGATAAGGCAAGGGGAGCATTAAAGAAGGTTGCCACAGAGGAAGGCTATGAGAGCTTTATTGTGCCGGATGATGTAGGAGGACGTTTCTCCGTGCTTACAGCGGTTGGTCTTCTCCCGATAGCTGTCAGCGGCGCAGATATAGACAAGCTTATGGAAGGCGCAGCTCAGATGCGTGAGGAGTGCCTTAATAACAATTTTGCCGACAATTCAGCACTTATGTATGCGGCAGTCAGAAATATTCTTTTAAGAAAAGGCAAGTCAATTGAAATACTTGCAAACTATGAGCCGGCGCTCCACTTTGTTGCTGAGTGGTGGAAGCAGCTCTACGGCGAGAGCGAAGGTAAGGATCAGAGAGGTATTTTCCCGGCAGCGGTTGATCTTACAACAGACCTTCATTCAATGGGTCAGTTCATCCAGGACGGACAGAGAACTCTTTTTGAGACTGTTATCGAGCTTGAGAAATCTACCTGCGAGATTATCCTTGAAGAAGAAGAGGTTGACCTTGACGGCCTTAATTATCTTGCCGGAAAGAGTGTTGATTTCGTAAATAAGAGTGCAATGAAGGGAACCTGCCTTGCACATACAGACGGCGGAGTACCTAATCTTTCAATTAAGATTCCTGAGCAGAACGAGATTTTCCTCGGTCAGCTGTTCTATTTCTTTGAGTTTGCCTGCGGCGTAAGCGGTTATATGCTCGGAGTTAATCCGTTTAACCAGCCCGGAGTTGAAAGCTACAAGAAGAATATGTTTGCACTGCTCGGAAAGCCCGGCTTTGAAGAGCTTCAGAAATCTCTCTTAGAGAGACTGTAATTTTCTGACCAGGGATTCATTGTGATAAGGGCACTTTGTGAGAAAATTTATATTTGCAGAAAGCGTAAATTCCGTTTGGGGATTTACGCTTTTTACGTTCGACAGTGTTTATAATTATTAAAAAAATATAAACACAAAGTTGACTTATTTCTGCCTCTTTGTTAAACTTGATACTGTAAGAAAAAATTGAGGAGGTAATTATATGTTTGAGAAATTGTTCAAGCTTAAAGCGAACAACACAACTGTTAAGACCGAATTGATGGCCGGTCTTGCAACCTTCATGGCTATGGCATACATACTTGCCGTAAACCCTAACATTCTGTCAGAAACAGGAATGGACAGAAATGGTGTAATGATTGCTACCGCACTGGGATCATTCATCGCAACCCTTTGTATGGCATTCATTGCTAATCTTCCTTTTGCGCTTGCTCCCGGAATGGGTCTTAACGCATTCTTTGCTTACACCGTTGTTATCGGTATGGGCTACACCTGGCAGATGGCACTTGCTGCAGTTCTTCTTGAGGGTGTTATCTTCATTCTTCTTTCACTTACAGGTGTTCGTGAAGCTATCTTCAATTGCATTCCACTTTCATTAAAGCAGGCAATCAGCTGCGGTATCGGTTTATTTATCGCATTTATCGGTCTGCAGAATGCAAAAATCGTTGTTGACGGTGCTACGCTTGTTGAGTTCCACACATTCTCTTCCGAGACCTTTAACACAGTTGGTATCGGTGTTTTATTAGCACTTATCGGTGTTATTATCACTGCGATTCTTCTCATTAAGGGCTTCAAGGGCGGTATCCTTTACGGTATCCTTATTACCTGGGTACTTGGTATTATTTGTGAGCTTACCGGTTTATATGTACCGGATAATGCTTCTTTCTTCAGTGTACTTCCGGATTTCTCAAACGGACTTCAGCTTGGTTCTATCTCAGAGGTTGCATTCAAGTTTGATTTCTCAAAATGCTTATCTTTTGAATTTGTTATCGTTATGCTCTCATTCCTTTTCGTAGATATGTTTGATACTCTCGGAACACTTATCGGTGTATCAACAAAGGCTAATATGCTCGATAAGGACGGAAAACTTCCCTCGATTAAGGGTGCGCTTTTATCAGATGCTATCGGAACAACTGCAGGTGCAGCTCTCGGAACATCTACAGTTACAACCTTCGTAGAGAGTGCGACAGGTGTTACAGCAGGCGGAAGAACCGGTCTTACAGCTCTTACAACAGCCGTATTATTTGGTCTTGCATGCTTCCTTTCACCTATATTCACAGCTATTCCTTCTTTTGCAACAGCTCCCGCGCTTATCGTAGTTGGATTCTACATGCTGGGTTCAGTGCTTAAGATTAACTTTGATGATCTCAGTGATGCAATTCCTGCATACATTACAATCATCACAATGCCTTTTACATACAGCATTTCAGACGGTATCTTCTTTGGTGTTATCGCATACGTTGTTATCAACCTTCTTACTGGTAAGGCTAAGGAGAAGAAGATCAGTCCTATTATGTATGTTCTGGCACTTCTCTTCATTCTGAGCTACGTATTCTTATAAAATACAACTATAGCTTGGCATATTTATATTTGATGATAAGAACCGGGTTGCTTTCGGCAGCCCGGTTCTTTTTATAGGAAAGGTTTTTTCTATAAAAAAAGCTCCGCGAGGATGCGTACTCGCGCGTTTGGAAAAATGTCGCCGGCGAACTCTTTGTTTGCGGTGTGCCGGACGGGAATTTTGTTCATTTGCTAAAAGTCATATATCCGGGGATGTCCACATATAGTTAGATAAATAGTGGCGGAGGTGACTATGAATAAAAAGCAGATGACAATTATCGGGGGGCTTATTCTTGTTCTTGTTGTGCTGGTTGTCTGTTCTGTAATAAGCAAGGATAAAAGTATTACGAACGGACCGGAGTATTCGGGCGGTGAGGAAGCTGATGACGTGACAGCTTCAAGGGTAGTGACAAGGGCAGAAGCATACAGGATATATAATATTATTGCAGGCTGCGGGATTCCAAAGAATAATGAAGGAAATCTAAGCTGTCGCGAATTTGCAATATTATTTTTTGAGGCGGTACAGGCTCTGGGATATGATTATCGTGAAAAAATAGAGTATCTTCCCGAAAAGCTTCTTAATGCTAAGGCGGATGATGAGGTGGATGAGGAATCCTTCAAGATTATGACGGAAAAGTTAAAGGGTGAATTAATAAAAGAAAAGACAATAAATGTCATTTATGAGGATGCAGGGAAGCTTTATGACGAAAAAGGGGATATGTACCTTTTCGGCAGCGGCCTCGACCACGGCGAAGAAACGTATCTGCTTTGCAGGGTTACGGCTGTGTGCTGCGGCGAACATATTCTGTATGTTAAAAGAAGTGTTAAATCGGAATTTAACATACCAAACGCATGGGTGACTGATGCGTCTGATACCGATATAGGTCTGTTTATTAATGGTGTGAACTGTACGTATCAGGCAAGCCTGGCAAAGGGGACTGATATCAGCGGCTGCATTGCGGATGTTTCTGTTCGTGAGGGAAAGCTTTCCGGGCTTTCCGTAAAGAAGAGCATAATAACCGGAAAGGTTCTGGTTTCGGACGATGAGGGTGTTGAGCTTGAGAATGTTGGAAGAATAAACTTTGCGCCGGACGTGAGAATGTATAAGGTATATGATGCGCCCGAAATGGAAAGCTCAAAGGGAATTCTTGTGGGATATTCCCTGGCAGATTTTGTGATTTCCGAGGGTAAAATTGCGGCTGTTCTGCTGCGTGAACGGCTTTCGGCAAGTAATATACGTGTTGCAATAAATATTACGGGCTATAAGGGATTGCTTCATGAATATGTTGAGCTTACCTCGGATACAAATTTTATTGTTAAAAATTCCGAAGGGGAGACCTCCTATGAGCCGGGAACCATAGTAAGGATAACTTCCGGAGAGCTTAGCGGAGAGTCGGGACGAATTCATGTTTATCCGGAGGATGAAGCTGGAAAGCTGCAGCTTCTGTCGGTTGAAAGGGCGTGCGGTGCGCCGCGTTATCGGGGGCAGCTTGAGGTATCGCTGCATCAGGGCGGTATAGTTGTTGTGAATGAGCTTTCGCTTGAGGAGTATCTGTATGCGGTATTGCCCGGTGAGATGCCGTCGTCTTACGGTCAGGAGGCCTTAAAGGTACAGGCGGTATGTGCCAGAAGCTATGCGTATAGGCAGATGCTGTCTAACCGGTATTCGGATTACGGCGCACATGTTGATGACAGCGTTGACTGTCAGGTATATAACAATCTGGAAGAAACAGAGGCGTCGATACAGGCAGTGAGGGAAAGTCACGGAAGAATAATCACTGACGGAGAAGAAGTTATATCAGCATTTTATTATTCGACATCGTGCGGTATATCGGCATCTGTTGCGGATGTTTGGAAGGGTTCTGCGGAGCAGGACTATCTGCGGGACAGGCTGCAGGGAGCAGAGGGGACGGCTGTCAGCTTTGATTTGAGCAGTGAAAGTGCCTTCAGAAGATTTATTGACGAAAATAAGGTAACTGATTTTAGTGAAAACGGTTATGGTGAAATAACGTTTGAATGCTTTGAAAAGGATTTTACATGGTTTCGATGGAGCATGGAAATTTCATCGGAAAGGCTGTCTGAGCTTGTCAGAAAGCGCACCGGAAAGGCCGTGGGGACGATTGAAGGAATAAAGGTTACAAGAAGAGGAACGGGCGGAATTGCACTTGAGGTACTTATTGAGGGGAGCAGGCAGGACATTACCTTGTGCTATCAGACTGAAATAAGAAAGGCTTTTGCTCCGTCAGGCTGTACGCTTACACGCAATGACGGAAGTGCGGTATCCGAAATGAGTCTTTTACCGAGTGCCTTCTTTTACATAGACCGGCTTGAATCAGGAGGAGAAACTATATTTCGGTTTAAAGGCGGCGGCTACGGTCACGGTACCGGGATGAGCCAGAACGGAACCAAAGCAATGGCGGACCTTGGCTATAATTATGAGGAGATTATCAGCTTTTACTATGAGGGGACGAAGCTGGATGTTCTGTATCGTCAGTGACGGACGGCAACTCCTTTTTGCGGGAGAAAAAATGCCTGATTGCGGTACGCACGACGGGGTTAGCAAGAACCGAGTTTATTTCGGCACCAAACAGAAGAATGGACATGCAGAAATATAGCCAGAGCATGCACAAAACGATTGCTGTCAGGCTTCCGTAGGTAGCCGCCATATTACTCATGTTGTCAATATAAAATGAATAAAGGTATGAGAAGCCAAGCCATCCGACAGCTGCCGTTACGGCACCGGGAAGCTCTCTGAAAATACCGGATTTTCTGTTTGGTATAAACTTATAAATAATTACGAAAAATATAATAAGGACGCAGAGACCGACAAGTGTACGGACACTGATAATCAGCAGGGCAAATTCGTTTATTATGGGGAAATGGGTGCTGAGCAGGAGCGATATCTGGTTGCCGAATACAAAAAGCGCAAGCAGGCAGATAAGGAGTACCGAAAATATCAGAGTGTAAATGGTGGCACGAAGCCTTAAAAGAAAATAGTTTCGGGTTTCGCGGATTCCGTATACGGAATTCAATCCGCGCTGCAGTGCAAGGCTTCCCTTTGAGGCAGTCCATAAAGCAACTATTACGGTAACCGAGAGCAGTGTTCCGGAGGAGGAGTTGTAAATCTCATTTACAAAGCCTTTGATAAGCTCTGCTATCTGAGCGGGAGCAAAGCCTGAGAGCGTGCTGAAAAGCTCATCTTTTGAGAAAGGCAGATACTGTAACAGAGTGAGAAGAAACATTACAAACGGAAAAAAGGACAATATAATAAAGAAGGCAGCCTGAGCTGAATAAGCGGCTATGCTGTCTTCATTTATTTTTTTTGAGAATGCGCGACAAAGTCGGAATAATGATTTTATCAAAGTCTGTTCACCTGCCTGATTGTGTTTATTCTTGCACACTATAGCTATATATAGTATACTTGATTAATAATTAAATTCAATATTAATATGGCATGTTGTCTGTAAATGATCGTTTAGTGTTGCTTGCGTCGGGCGGTCGGATTAAAAGAACTGCCGGATTGAGGTAAATAATTGAAAAGTAAAGGTAAAAAATCATATAGAGGGTTGAAGCGGGCTGCTTTCTGTATATATTTGTTTGCCCTTTCGTACTTTCTGTTCTTCAGTGAGGGCTTTGGAAGAACGGAGTTGTATGAGGAATACAGATATAATCTTGTTCCGTTTCAGGAAATCAAACGCTTTTTTTATTACAGCGGATTGTTCACTCCGTTTCAGTTTGCCGTTAATATTATCGGCAATATTTTTGTGTTTACGCCTTACGGAATATTTATTTCCATGCTGAGAAGAAAGAGGAGCACTTTTTTGTATGTTTTGATCTGGTCGGCATTGTTCAGTCTGATTGTCGAAACAATACAGCTTTTAACTAAGGTTGGGATTTTTGACATAGATGATATTATAATGAATACTTTCGGAGCACTTATAGGCTTCTTTCTGTACTGCATTTTTAGCAGAAGCAGACGGAGCGCCTAAAACGGTACTGATGTAACAGGGTAAACAGTTTCGCGATAAGTAGTTTGGAAATGAGGATGGTTATGAGTATAAAATCAGTTAAATTCAGGGGAAGACATTTGTCCGTGCGCGCAATGGCGGCACTTTTTGCCGGAATTGTATCAGCGCTTGCACTTATCGTGCTTGTTATAGTGTCGGCGGTTAACGAAGGTGAAACATCCGAAGCCACCGGAATCATAGGAATTGTGTTTATGCTGGTGGGGCTGCTTGGCTTTGTGGGGTCGGCAGTGTCAAGTCGTGAGCGTGATATATATTATGCGGTTCCGGTTGCCGGAATGATTACCGGAGGTGTTACTTTCGTGCTGTATACTATAATTTTTGTTATTGGCTTATAGGTTGGAAAAGTGTTGATTTATAGTACCAAAATTGTCAAACTATTGCCATACTTGGATTCTACAATAATAGTGAGATGTTCTACAAGGATAGTTAACAAATTCAGGAAACGTCCTGAACGATTGCGATTATACGTGAATACTACAATCGGGGGTACATATGATATATAGAAAAAAAGTACACAGACTGCTTATTTTCCTTTTGGTGATAGCTCTGGCGCTTCCGGCAGGCTACGCGATATCAGCATCTGCGGATACGGCTGTGATAGGTGTTATTAATGCGAATGAGCTCTATATGAGAAAGGGTCCTTCCACTTCCTACAGTAATATTACGGTGGACGGGGAGAAGGTTATTCTCGTAAAGGGTCAGGAGGTTACGATTCTTGGTGAAGAGGACGGCTGGTACCTGATTAATGCCATTTTTAAGGGTACGCTTGTTGAGGGCTATTCGCTCGGTACATATATTACGGTTGCGCAGAGTGGTGAAGCACCGTTACCGGAGGAAGAGGAGACAAAGCCGACCGCTGCTCCGGAGCAAAAGCCCGAGGATAATACGGGGTCTGAGAGTGAGGAGGACGACTCCGAATACGAGACAAAGAGTGTTACATATAAAGCGAAATATGTTTATGCAGGCAAGGTTAATGTTCCGCTTCTTAATATGCGTAAGTCAGCGAGTTCTTTTGCAGATGTAATAACGGTTCTGGAGGGTGAAACTCCTGTTACGGTTATTAATTCCACTCTTAAGGAGGAAGAGGTTGACGGTGCGGTAACGGAGGTCAGATGGTACAAGATAGTTGCGATGGTTGACGGAATCCCCGAGGTCGGATATGTAATGAACAGCTATATTGCACTTGACTATTCCGATGAGATTACTGCGGTTAATACCTTCAAGGGACAGAACCTGAGAGTTGAGCCGGGTCTTTCATCAGCATATGTAAGAAACTCGGAGGGCAAGAAGGTTAAGCTGGCAAAGAAGGCGCCGCTTAAGCTTATAGGTGAAGCAGATTTCGAGGGCGAAAAGTGGTTTGAGGTTACGACGGAGTATAACGGAGAGACTGTTACGGGATATCTTAGTGACGGCTTCTTCAGCTTTACGGAGAATGCGGACGAGTATATTGCTTACTATAAGGTTAAGATAGATACAAATGTAAATGTTGAGCAGACACCGTCTGATACACGCCTCGAATACACCTTTACGGGAGCAAATGCAATTATTAAGGATGCGGCGGCGCTTGCGGTTAAGCAGCAGCCGAAGTATTCCTCGGCGACTGTTATGACCTCTGACGGAATTCCGGTACTTCTGTATTCGGGTCAGTCGGTTGAGGTTGCGGATATTGTTACCGACGGTGACATAATCTGGTGCTATGTGCGCTTTAACTTTAACGGAATCATGTATACCGGATATGTTAATGCAAGATATATTGATGATGACGGCAGTCTTGATCTGATGAGCACATCAAAGGACACCAGTACCTCTGAGCTGAGCTTTGAGGCTAAGCTTGAGAAGGAGGGGTTTCCCGAAAGCTACAGAGTGTATTTGAGGGAGCTGCATGCGAAATACCCGCTCTGGGAATTCAAGGCATACCATACGGGTCTTGACTGGAATCAGGTAATAGCAAATGAGAGTGTAGTAGGAAAGAACCTTATCCCTAACACGAAGAGTGTTGAATGGAAGTCGGTTGCAGGCGGCGCCTACAGCTGGAAAACGGACAGCTTTATTGTTTTTGACGGTTCAACATGGGTAACGGCCTCTGAAAATGCCATCAAATATTATATGGACCCGCGTAATTTTTTAGGCGAGAATACTATCTTCCAGTATGAGGTGCTTACCTACAATCCCTCATATCAGGATGTCGACGGTGTTGAAAAGGTTCTTCGGAATACGGCGCTGAAAAGCTCGCTTTACAGCTACAAGGATGAGTTTGGCGGCGATCATACAATCAGCTATTCGGATACCTTTATTATGGCTGCGGAATACTCGGGTGTCAGCCCGCTTCATCTGGCTTCACGCGTGAAGCAGGAGGTAACAATAGGTGCCAATTCGCTGAGCAACAGCGTAACGGGTACCGTGGCAGGTCATGAGGGACTTTACAATTTCTACAATATAGGAGCATATCACAGTACTGAGGTTGGCGGCGCAATAGCCAACGGACTGCGTTATGCAAAGAACGGAAGCAGCAATGCTTCGTTAAATCAGAGCTGTCTGATTCCCTGGACAAGTCCTTTCAGGTCTATTCTGGGCGGAGCCTTTTATATTGGCAACAACTACATTAACAGAGGGCAGGACACACTTTATCTTCAGAAGTTTAACGTAACGGGAACCAATACCTATGCACATCAGTATATGGCTAATGTTGAAGCTCCGTATTCCGAAGGCATCCGTGTGTTTAATGCATATCAGGAGCCGGATACGATTCCGATTGTATTTTCAATTCCGGTGTATCTCAATATGCCTGAGGATGTATGCGGTGTTCCGGAAAAAGAGTACAATCCCAATAACTGGCTGAAGAGTCTTAAGGTTTACGATATTAACGGTTCGCGTGTTACGCTTACGCCTACTTTTGATTATACCGCTGATTGCGAGTACAGTATTATAGTTGACAGTGAGACGGATTATCTCAGGGTAAAGACCTCGACAGTCAGCTCACGTGCGAATGTTATAAGTGAAAATGCTTTTTATCCCGAAACAGGCTTCAACCGTTTTACGGTTTGTGTACAGGCGGAAAACGGAGATATAAGGGAGTATGTCATTAACGTTGTCAGGGAAGAAGCTCCCGAAACCGAGATTGCTTCCGGGGAAGCTGCAGAGTCGGAAAGTGCTGATTCGGGAGAGGCTGCAGGGTCGGAGAGCGCAGCTTCGGATGAGGCGGAAGGCAGCAGTGTTGAAGGAGATGAAACATGAGAACAAGGGTCAGACCTTATATAATGCGTCTTGCCTGTGTTGTGCTGTTTATGCTCATGATGACTGCAGGAACGGCGGCATTTGGAGCAAGTGCTGACATAAGCTTTACGGCTTCGGCCGGAGAAATCAGAGTCGGGGAAACGCTGACTGTTGAACTGACCATAACGGCAGAGGTATTCCCGGGAGATTTCGAGGGCTATATTACATACAACCCGGATGTGCTTGAATATGCCGGCGGACCGGACTGCATTGCCGGCGGAGAAGGAATACTGAGGGTTTGCGACCTTGTGACCGGTTCAGATAAGAACATCCGCAAATATATTCTTACATTTAATGCGATTGCCCGCGGTTACAGTGATATTACAATGCGCGGGGAGCCTGAGCTTTATGAGTTTGAGGCCGGGTATCTTATGTCGGTGTCCTGTCAGGGTACTGCCGTTCAGGTGCTTGCACAGTCAATGGCATCTTCTGATGCGTCGCTTTCTGCGCTTAAGATTAGTCCCGGAACCCTAATGCCGGAATTTTCATCAGATGTAACGGTTTATAATGCGCGCGTTGACGCGGCGACGGAAAAGCTTGTCATCGGTGTTGAAACAACTGATGCAAATGCTTCGGTGGTTATTTCGGGAAATGAGGCATTGCGGGAAGGTACAAATATAATTACGATAACGGTTACCGCCGAGGACGGGACCGAGTGCGTATATATGGTTAATGCAATAAAGGACGGAAATGAACTCCCGGAGCAGAATGATGCTGAGAATCCGGCAGAAACACAGCCTGATGAGGAAGTTGCTGCAGACTGGAATTTTACGGCTGCAAACAGGGACGGCGAAGTATATATTATTGCCGATACGGTGTACAGGGTATGCAGTATTCTTGATGGAGTTGCCGTTCCGCAGGGCTATATAAAAACCTCCGTAATTATTAACGGGCTTACTATTACTGCCTATTCGCCGGAGGATAATCTTGAAAGCGATTATCTGCTTCTGATTCTGCAGAAGGATGATAATCCGGCAGGACTTTATTCCTACGACAGAGTCGAAAAAACGATTCAGCGCTACAGGGAGAATACGGATGCGGTTACAACCGTTGTTCAGAGCGGATTTTCAACCATAGAGCTTCAGGAACTGACAGAGAGCTACGAGAAGAGTCTCGGAAGCCTGACTCTGATAATTGCAGTGCTTTCTGCGTTATGTATGATACTTCTTCTGGTTGTTATCAGGATGGCAATAAAAAACAGAAATACTGAATAATGTGAGAAATAACGGAAAATAATGAATATTGACACAGGGGTCTGGCTGTTATAGTATTAGTATAACAACTGGCCCTTTTGTTCTATTTGGAGGTTAGTGTGAAAAATCATAATATATGATTTTTCGCACGGTTTATTTGTGCCGAAGCGTCACAAATAAGCCCTTATGCGATATATTCCTACGCTACGCTTCGGAATGGGGATTAACATGGTTTATGTAATTGATTTCAGCAGTGATGAGGCATATTATCAGCAGCTTCGTAATCAGATTATTCTCGGTATTGCGAGCGCTTCGATACGTGAGGGAGACAGTCTTCCGTCTGTCAGGGATATGGCAGAGACTATCGGCATTAATATGCATACAGTTAATAAAACCTATGCCATACTCAGGCAGGAGGGGTATCTGCGCCTCGACAGAAGAAAGGGTGCAGTGGTTGCCGTAAGCAGGGACAAGGCGCGTGCCATGAGCAATTTTAAACTGCAGATGAGAGTTATTCTGGCCGAGGCATTTTGTAACGGGATTTCTCCCGATGACATGCATTCGGTTGTTGATGAAATGATAGAAGACTTTTCGGAATAGATTATAGTTAACAGCTGTTTGTGCCGTAACGGCGGAATGGAGGCAATATGTTGTGCGATATCTGTCATAATAAGACAGCAAGAATTTTTTATACAGAGATTATAAACGGTGAGAAGAAGGAGCAGCATTTATGTGAGGAGTGTGCAGCTGAATGTACCGTCAATGTTAAGGGAATGCCGGGAAAGGAGCTTCCGATCGGAAATATTCTTACCGGAATTCTTCAGAACTATGCAAAGGGTATGGCGTCAAGACAGAATGGAGAGGCTGTTTGCAGCCGTTGTAACATGACCGCAGCGGAGTTTCTTAAGAGGGGAAGCTTCGGCTGCAGTGAATGCTATACCGCATTTGAGTCAATACTTGAGAAAAACATCAAGACTATGCAGGCCGGTGCGGAGCATCACGGGAAAATGCCGCAGTTTGCTTTAAGAGAGATGTCTGAAAAACAGGCAGCGGATGACGGGGTTCCGAGTGCGGAAGAGCAGCTTCGTGCCGAGCTTGAGGAGCTGAGGGCTCAGCTTAAAAAGGCGGTTGCTGTTGAGGATTATGAGGAGGCCGCGAGGTTAAGGGATATAATAAGAGAAAAGGAAAAAAACGGGCAGTAACATAGATTGGAGGACGGCATGAAAAAGTGGTATGAAGCGGAAGAAGGATATAATGATGTCGTAATTTCAAGCCGGATTCGGCTCGCCCGAAATCTGGCAGAGTATAATTTTCGTGACAGACTGTCTGATGAGGCTGCAGAAGAGCTGGTTGAAAAAATAAGAGGTTTGTCATCAGGGATAGCATCAAAGGAGGGGATGGAATATTACTCCTGTGTTGTAAATAAACTGAATCCGATTGAACGGAATTCGCTTATGGAGAGGCATACGATAAGTCCCGCGCTAAAGAAAAAGAAGCAGACTACCGGGCTGATTCTTTCGGAGGACGAAAGCGTCAGTATAATGATAAATGAGGAGGACCATATCAGAATACAGGCTATGTCATACGGGCAGAGCATGCGCAGCGTTTACCGGCTTGTAAACAGAATTGATGATTATATTGATTCTTCGGTCAGGTATGCATATAATGAGAAATACGGCTATCTTACCAGTTGCCCGACCAATGTCGGAACAGGAATGAGAGCTTCCTATATGCTGTCACTGCCGGCACTGGCAATGACGGGGAAAATGGAAGCCTTGTCCGAGGAGGTAGGAAAGTTCGGCATAGTTATCCGCGGAATATACGGAGAAGGAACAAAAGGGGCAGGCTTTATTTATCAGGTATCCAATCAGAAAACCCTCGGCTGCTCGGAGCAGGAGATAATAGAGAATCTTGATCAGGTAGCGGGACAGATGGTGGTTCTTGAGCGGAGAGGGCGTGAAACAATGCTCAATTCAAACAGAGAATTCCTTGTTGATAAAATATATCGCTCATACGGGGTATTGAAATATGCAAAGATGCTTACCGCAAAGGATGCGATGCTCCTGCTGGCACAGGTAAAACTCGGAGCAGATGCGGGAATACTTTCGGTAAAGGGCGGAGGTGCAGGGCTGTACAGGCTCATGATGGATATTCAGCCCGGTAATCTTCAGAAGCTTTGCAAAAAGACGATGGGAAATTCCGAGAGGGACAGTGAGCGGGCTTTATATATTAATAAAAAGCTGCCGGAATTACTGAAAAACTAATAAAAATTATAAATGCGATAATATAAACCGGGTTTTCGAGCGGAAAGCCCGGACAAACGGAAACGTTTAGAAAGTTGAGGGAATTATGAATGACAGATTTACCGAGCACGCGCGCGAGGCTTTAAATAAGGCTAATGAAGCTGCAGTAAAGCTTGCTCACAATTATATAGGTACAGAGCATCTGCTTATAGGCCTGATGCGTGCGGGAGGAGTGGCATCCAAGGTTTTGGAAGCAAATATGGTTGATGAGGAAAAGCTGTTAGAGCTTGTGAATCAGCTTATATCACCGGATAAAAAGGTCAGTCTTGCAGAGGTGGAGAGCCTTACTCCGCGTGCAAAGAGGATTATTGACAGGAGCTTTGCGGAGGCATCGCGTCTTAAGTCCGAAAAGGTCGGAACGGAGCACCTTCTGATTGCAATGCTGAAGGAGGGAGATTGTATTGCCGTAAGGCTTCTTAACACAATCGGAGTTAACGTACAGAAGATATATGTTGATACTATGAGTGCTATCGGAGCGGATACCGGTGAGGCAAAGAATGAATATAATGCCGCACGCAGTAAGGGCGGAAATAAGTCAAAAACTCCGGTTCTCGATCAGTACAGCAGGGATCTTACCGCATATGCGGCAGAGGGCAAGCTTGATCCCGTAGTCGGAAGGGAATCGGAGATTACAAGAGTAATCCAGATTTTAAGCCGCAGAACCAAAAACAATCCCTGTCTGGTCGGAGAACCGGGTGTCGGAAAAACGGCAATTGCCGAAGGCCTTGCAGCAAAAATTGTTGCAGGGGATGTTCCTGACACCGTTAAGGATAAGAGAGTGGTGACTCTGGATCTTTCGGGCATGGTTGCCGGTTCAAAATACCGCGGAGAATTTGAGGAGCGTATTAAGCGTGTAATTGCCGAAGTTACTGCGGCAGGAAATGTTTTGCTGTTCCTTGATGAGCTTCATACCATAATCGGTGCGGGTGGCGCGGAAGGTGCCATTGATGCTTCAAATATTCTTAAGCCCTCGCTTGCGCGCGGTGAGCTTCAGCTTATCGGTGCGACCACGAGAGAGGAATACAGAAAGTATATTGAAAAGGATGCAGCCCTTGAACGTCGTTTTCAGCCTGTTACGGTTGAGGAGCCGGGTGAGGAAGAGGCAATTCTTATTCTGAAGGGCTTAAGACCGAGCTATGAGGAGCATCACAGGGTAACTATTACGGACGATGCGGTAATTGCGTCGGTTAAGCTTTCGAGCAGATATATAAATGACAGATTCCTTCCCGACAAGGCAATTGACCTTATGGATGAGGCTGCTTCAAAGGTACACCTCAGTATGTACACCATGAGTCCTGCCGTGAAGAAAATCGATGAGAAGCTTGCGGCTCTTGATGCCGAGAAGGAAGAGGCAATAAAGACCGAGGAGTATGAAAGAGCGGGAGCGATTAAAAAGAGGCAGCAGCGTCTGAAAAAGGAACGTGAGAAGCTGATAGCAGAGCGTGAACGTGAGAAGGAAGAAAAAACACTTTTGGTTACCGAGGATGAAATAGCAGAGGTTGTTTCGGGCTGGACCAAGATTCCCGTTAAGAAGCTTGCCGAGGGCGAAACCGAGCGTCTTATGAAGCTTGAGGAAATACTGCACGAGCGTGTGGTAGGACAGGAAGAGGCCGTAAGCGCGGTTGCAAAGGCTATACGACGCGGAAGAGTGGGACTTAAGGACCCTAACAGACCGATTGGCTCATTCCTTTTCCTCGGACCTACGGGTGTGGGAAAGACGGAACTTTCAAAGGCACTTTCGGAGGCCGTTTTCGGGACTGAGGATTCTATAATAAGAGTTGATATGTCGGAGTATATGGAGAAGCACAGCGTATCTAAGATGATAGGCTCGCCTCCGGGATATGTGGGCTATGATGAGGGCGGACAGCTCAGCGAGAAAATCCGTCGGCATCCTTATTCGGTAGTGCTGTTTGATGAGATTGAAAAGGCTCATCCGGATGTGTTTAATATCCTTCTTCAGGTGCTTGACGACGGTCATATTACGGATGCGCAGGGACGTAAGGTAAGCTTTAAGAATACAATAATTATCATGACCTCGAATGCGGGAGCGCAGAGCATTATTTCACCTAAGCTTCTCGGTTTTGGTTCCGCAGCGGATGCACAGGCGGATTATAAGCGGATGAAGGAAGGCGTAATGGATGAGGTAAAGCGTATTTTTAAGCCTGAATTTATAAACCGTATTGATGATATTATTGTGTTCCATGCATTATCAAAGGAGAACATCCGCGAGATTGTATCTATCATGATAGGGAGCGTTGCTGCAAGGTGTAAGGAGGAAATGAATCTTAAGCTCAAGGCAGATGACAGCTTTATCGACTTTATTGCAGAGAAGGGCTTTGATGAGAAATACGGTGCACGACCGCTCAGAAGAGCAATACAGAATGAGGTTGAGGACAGACTCGCCGAGGAGGTTCTTGAAGGCAATATAAGTGAGGGCTGTACGGTTACGGTTCTGTATGATAAGGAAGCTAAAAAAACAATTGTAAGGACAAGAAAAAAATAAAAATTCTATTGGCAAAGAAAATTGCTTATGCTATATTGATACTTGTACAAGAGTCTGTTACAAAGAACATTAGGAGGAAATGACATGTTAGTCGTTGATTCGTTGATTCGCAGTGAGAAGGACGGAAGCATCAGCTTTGGTAACTATACTTTAGCTGAGAAAACAAAGGTATCCGATTTTGAACATGCAGGAGACAGCTATAAGGTAAAGTCCTTTTACGAAATAACTAAGCTCGAGAAGAACGGTTTGTTTGTATACGAATCGGTTCCCGGCTCAAGCGTATTTGATATGAGCGTTTCGGAAGGCGAGACCACGTTTAAGGTTACGGGAAAAGAGGATATTCAGGTAACGCTCGAACTGGAGAGCGAGCAGGATTATGAGGTTATTATAGGTGCTGAAAGCCTGGGAGTTATGAAAACGAACCTTGGCGGAAAGCTTACTTTTAATGTTGAGGCCGGTGAGGATTTATTAACACCTGTCAGAATAATCAGAAAATAGTTTGCTTTGTGGCTCCGCTTGACGGCGGAGCCACAATACATATATGGTCGGAGGTTTAAGTGGCAAAAGGGAAAAGCTTGTTTTTTTGCAAGGAATGCGGAGCGGAATCCACGAAGTGGATGGGACAGTGTCCGGCATGCAGGGCATGGGATACTCTCGTTGAGGAGCCTGTGGCGGGCAGAAGCATAAAAAAAGTATCTGTCGGTGTAAGGGGAGCGGGAAGAACGCAGCCCGAGAAGCTTTCGGAGATTGAAATACATACAGATACCCGTATATTAACGGGGATAGATGAGTTTGACAGAGTTCTCGGAGGCGGGATTGTGTCCGCATCACTCGTGTTAGTGGGTGGTGATCCGGGAATCGGAAAATCAACACTGCTTTTGCAGGTATGTAAGCTGCTGGTTGAGAAGCAGGTCAGTGTTTTGTACATATCGGGTGAGGAAAGTGCGCGACAGATAAAGCTTCGTGCTGACAGACTCGGAGAATTCGGCGGAGAGCTGCTTCTTCTTGCTGAGACAAATCTTGATAATGTTGAGGCTGTAATTTCGGAAAGAAAGCCTGATGTTGTGGTAGTTGACTCGATTCAGACCATGTACAGGGAGGATATCGCGGCATCTCCCGGAAGTGTCAGTCAGGTTAGGGAAACTACGGGCTCCCTGCTGAGAATTGCGAAGGGGCTTGGCGTAACCGTCTTTATAGTTGGTCATGTTACGAAGGAAGGCGTGGTTGCCGGGCCGCGTGTGCTTGAGCATATGGTGGACACGGTGCTCTATTTTGAGGGTGACAATTCATCCTCCTACAGAGTGCTTCGGGCAGTTAAGAACCGTTTTGGCTCCACAAATGAGGTCGGAGTTTTTGAAATGCTCGGTACGGGTCTTCGCGAGGTAAAAAATCCGTCGGAGTATCTGCTTCAGGGAAAGCCGGAGGATGAGCCGGGTTCGGTTATCGCGGCCACAATAGAGGGAACCCGTCCGATTCTGCTTGAGGTTCAGGCGCTTGTATGTCAGACCTCGTTTAATATGCCCAGAAGAACCGCTGCCGGTACCGACTATAACAGAGTAAATCTGCTGCTGGCGGTGCTTGAAAAGCGTCTTGGTCTGCAGCTCTCCTTCTGCGATGCATATGTAAACGTGGCGGGCGGTATGAAGGTAAATGAGCCGGCACTTGATCTGGCAATTGTCATAGCATTGCTTTCGAGCTATAAGAATAAGGCATTGCCGTCGAAGGCGCTTGTATTCGGGGAGGTTGGTCTGACCGGCGAGATAAGGGGTGTATCAATGGCAGAGCAGCGTGTCAGTGAGGCAGTACAGCTTGGCTACGAGATATGTATATTGCCGGAGGTAAACAGAAAGACTATAAAAAACAGCAGTATCAGGCTTATCGGTATTGCAAATGTAAGAGAGCTTATGAAATTATTTGATTAAGCCGTTATACGGAGGCGGAAGTTGAAACAACGTTTTACTGAATTTTTTAAGAACAATAAAAAAAGAGTTATTATTGCGGCAATTGCGGTAATTTTGCTTGCGGTTGCCTTTATCGGGTTTAAGGTGCTTGTTAAGGTGGGAAATCCGAAATATTTCTATAACTATCTGCATGATACGGCGGGCAGTAAGCCTGTTGAGAGCTTTGCGGCAAACGCCGCGGGTGCGGATGCGCAGATTGCTTATGCTACAAAAAACACCATGCCGTCTGCTCATAATGTCAAGGAGAGTATAGAGGCTGACGGTGTAATTGCGGAGAGCTATATTCGTAACGAGCCGATTTCGTTTTCCGAGGAATTTGTAAAGAAAATGGGAGCGGCGAAGGGCTTTCTAACCTTCAGGGGCGATTATTTCAGAAGCCTTTCGGGAATCGGAAGCCCCGTAATCGAATCGGAAAGCTTTTCAAGAGATTATTGGACCTTCTCTACGGGTAAGGTGCTTAAAAGCAACGGTGTCGACTACTGGTCGGGAAACGGCTGGACGGGACAGCCGCTTCTTATGCAGTGGGACAAGTCTGTAAGGCAGACTATGAATATGTATGACACCGCGAAAAATAAGGATAATCTTGTTGAGGTGATATATCCCGGAATGGACGGAAGCATACGTTTTCTTGATATTGACACGGGAGAAGAAACAAGACCGGCAATATTTGTCGGAATGACCTTTAAGGGGACTGCATCATTATATCCCGACGGGACTCCGCTTTTGTTCTGTGGTTCGGGAGATGCCCAGACCGGTCCCTTTGGTGAGAATGTGTCGCAGCGCTTCTATATATACAGTCTGATTGACGGCTCACTTCTTTTTGAATACGGATATGACGATGAGTTCGCACCGCGCATCTGGCATGCCTATGACAGCTCGCCGATAATTGATCCGGTGACGGATACGCTTATCTATCCCGGGGAGAATGGTGTTATATACACAATGAAGCTGAATACCGATTATGACCGTGAGAGCGGAAGTATATCTGTTGCGCCCTCAGATATCGTAAAATACAGCTTTGATATTGAGGATAAGTACGAAGAGGGCGGTTTCCTGTGGGGAAGCGAAAGCAGTGCAGCCGTCTGGAGGAATTATCTGTTCCTCGGAGATAACGGCGGTTCAATATATTGTCTTGATTTGAATACGATGTCAATGGTATGGATACAGGATGTCGGGGAAGATATAAATGCATCGTCGATTTTCGAGATTGACGGGGATAATAAATTCCTTTATGTTGCCACAACACTTAAATACGGATACAATTCACACAGCATGGGAGATGCCTGCGTATATAAGCTTAATGCCATGAACGGTGAAATTATTTGGAAGAAGCCCTTTGAGGTTCATACCGTTAAGGGCTATGCAGGAGGAATCCTGTCAACCGGCGCACTCGGAAAGGGAATTATTTCGGACTACATTATTTACTCGGTATCTAAATCTCCGGGAATTGAAGACGGATATATAGTTGCACTTAATAAGGATACGGGTGAGGAGGTCTGGAAGCTGGACCTTGATATGTATTCGTGGAGCTCAACTGCTTTGTGTTATGCGCAGAACGGGCGTGCATATCTGATACAGGGCTGTCAGAACGGCGATCTTGTGTTGGCGGATGCCTCAACCGGAGTGGTTCTTGACAGGCTGAATTTCGGAACCGGTATTGAGGCTACACCTGTGGTGTGCGGAAACAGAATTGTCTTCGGAACAAGAAGTGAGAAAATAATAGGAGTGAAAATAGATTGAGAAATAGGGATAAATGGATAGCGGTAGCTGTTTTGGCAGTGTTGTTGCTGCTTTTATCGGGTCTTGGGGCATTTAAGAAGAATGCGGCGCAGGCATCGGTTACAAAGGCAGAGGAGCTTTCGGGAAAGAGGCTCGGAGGAGTTGTGAGTGCAATGCCGGAAAACAGCGCTGAAATTTTCTTTGAGAGTATACTCGGACAGAAAATATCGGGCTATACCTCGTATGACAGTATTACGGCAGCTGTTTCGGCACTGAAAACCGACGAGGTTTCTGCGGTATGGGCATGTGATGTAACTGCGGAATATCTTACTGCCGCGGATTCATCATTAGTGCTTCTGCCTGATACCGGAATGTCTGACATACAAAATGCGTCGGAGAACCGGTTCGAATTCGGCTTTGCGATTAAGGATAATGAGGAGGGCCGGGCACTTTGTGAGGAGCTTAACGAAGCTCTTTTGGGGCTTAAGAATAACGGAGTTCTGGACGGACTTACCGATAAATTTATAAAAAATGCGGGAGAGCAGGAACGCTTTTACAGCGAAAATATGCGTTCGGCAGATATTGTGTCCTCTGATAAGGAGACTCTTTATATAGGTATATCGGGTGCGGTTCCGCCGATTGAACTGATTGATGAAGCGGGTAAGCCGTACGGCTTCTGTGTGGCATTTATGGATGAGCTTGCACTGCTTATGAATCGGAGTGTGGAGTTTGTTGTGCTCGATAATGAGACGATTTTTACATCCCTCATGTCGGGACGTATTGATGCCGTTATGTGCTACGGAACCGACCATATTACAACTGAGGGGACGAAAAAGCATATAACAACGGGGGGCTATTACCCGATGCACAGATATGAGTTTGTCGTGCTTGGTGAATAACAGAGGACAGCTGTTATGACAAAGGATTGGAGGCTTTATGGAAGCGATTAAGGGATTTGTGAGTAATATTTTCTCTGCCGTATCGGAGAATCTTATATCCGGCGGAGCGTATTATCTGATTTTTAAGGGGATTCTCGTGACTGCGTTTATTGCAGTATCGGCCTGGCTGATTGCGGCTGTACTGGGTGTGCTTATCAGCTATGTCATGTGCTATGAAAAGAAGATTGTGTCATATATCGGAAAGACATTTTGCTTTGTATTCAGGAGCGTTCCGGTGCTGTTGACTGTTCTGGTGTTTTACTACTGCGTTTTCGGGGGCAGCAGCTTTAAGGGGATGCTGATTGTGGGAATGGCAATCGGCTTGTACGGCAGCGGACATCTTGCGGAGATTCTTGCGGTTGCGGTAGAAAAGGAACAGAAAAATCTGAGTGCGAATCTTAGGGAAAAGCTCGGAAGGGTTTACTATACAACAGTGATTCCGCAGGCGGTGCAGGATTCGATGTTTCAGATTAAGAGACTGACCATCCAGCTGTTCCAGTGGACAACCGTTGCAGGTTATGTTGCCGTAAATGATTTGACAGAGGTAATGGACGGAATCGGTCAGAGGACCATGTATCCGTTTTTCTCAATCTTTTTTGCCGCAATATGTTATATTATAGCAACCATATTTATTGAATTGATATTCAGGTTTATCGAAAAGCGCATGAAGTAATATGCTTAGCCTCGGAAGGCAGGTACAATTTGAAAATCAAAACAGCCGGCATATCTGACAGAAGTATGCCGGCTGTTTTTGTATCATACGTTGTTTAAGCTGCCTTATCTTTCGCGTGTTCGGGCACTGTTATCATTAGTGCTTAAGTAATCCGGAAGCTTTCTTTTGAAATGTCATCTTTTGAAAACTAAAAGTACACTGCGGGAAATCACGGTGTACTTTTTATCATTAGTAATATAAATAATCTTTTGTAGATTCATGTAACATTTTATCGCTATGTATGGTGATTGTGCTGTCGCTTAATCACTATATGTAGTATATCATGTCGAATCAGGAATGTAAAGACCTATTTAAAGGAATTTTATTCCTTAATTTCCCCGTTTGATTGTGACAGCCTGCAGATGCTTTACTAAATAATTTTTTTTTGGTATACTTAAGAAAAATATGATAAACGGAGGACGGACATGGATAAGAAGAAAATATTTAGTGCAGTTGACCATACACTGCTTGCTCAGACATCAACGTGGGAGGAGATAAAAACAATTTGCGATGATGCAATAGCTTACGGAACCGCATCTGTATGTATTCCGCCCTCTTTTGTTAAGCAGGCAAAAGAGTATGTCGGTGATAAGATGGCAGTGTGCACCGTAATCGGATTCCCGAACGGATACAACACTACTGCAGTGAAGAAATTCGAGACCGAGGATGCGATTAGAAACGGTGCTGATGAGATTGATATGGTAATTAACATCGGTTGGGCTAAGGAAGGAAAGTTTGACCTTATTGAGAACGAAATCAGAGAGCTTAAGGCTGCGTGCGGCGAAAAGATTCTTAAGGTTATTATTGAAACCTGTCTGCTTACCGAAGAAGAAAAGGTTCAGATGTGTAAGACCGTTACGGCGGCAGGTGCGGATTTTATTAAGACCTCTACCGGCTTTTCAAAGGCGGGAGCAACCTTTGAGGACATCGAGCTTTTTGCAAGGAATATAGGCGAAGGTGTTCGCATGAAGGCTGCAGGCGGCATTTCTTCCTTTGCTGATGCCGAGAAGTTTATTGAGCTTGGAGCCGCAAGACTCGGAACAAGCCGTATTGTTAAGCTTGCAAAGTCGGAGACTGCAACGGGATATTGATTTAGTAGTTCAGAGGAGATAGTGCGAAAATAAATTTTCGTACGGCTGTTTGTTTCTGAGCGACAACAAATAGCCATTAGCGATACTCATCGCGACAAGTCGTTCAGAAAAGGAGATTTGTATGGAAGATAACAATATCAAAAGCGGACTTCCCGTTAAGCAGGGAAGCTCAGAGATGGTTAAGAAGGAGAATAATCTGCCTTCAATCGACAGGATAAGTGATCTTACCTGCAGGGAGCTGATACGCGAAGCAATTAACATGCTTAATTATTCATACACTCCGTATTCTCATTTTAAGGTGGGAGCTGCACTGCTCGCAAAGAATTCCAAGATATATACGGGCTGTAATATTGAGAATGCTTCGTATACTCCGACTAATTGTGCGGAGAGAACAGCGTTTTTTAAGGCAGTGAGCGAGGGTGTTAAGGATTTTGCCGCAATAGCGGTTGTCGGCGGACCGGAAGGAAAGATAAGAGATTTCTGTCCTCCGTGCGGCGTCTGCCGTCAGGTTATGGTTGAATTCTGTGACCCTAAGAATTTCTACGTTATTCTTGCACGAAGCGAGGATGATTACTGGATTTACACACTGGAGGAAATTCTTCCTCTCAGCTTTACGCCAAAGGATTTACAGTGATACGTACCGGATTTGTGTACCGAATGTCCGTATCGGCAAAGAAGCCCCGTGTAAGGGCAGACTTTGCGTGCAGGGAAAGATTTTAGAAATATGTGTTGAAAATTAATACTTATTGTGGTATCCTTGTTTCAACCGCTTTGGCGGACATTATCCATTCTTAAGGAGGAGACAAACATGAAGAAAATGTTAGCATTAGTACTTGCACTTGCACTTGCAATCGGAAGTTTAGCAGGCTGCTCAAGCAAGGAAAGCTACGAAATTGCACTGGTAACTGACGTTGGAAACATCGATGACAAGTCATTCAACCAGGGCGCTTGGGAGGGCGTTGAGAAATACGCTAAGGACAATGATAAGACCTATAACTACTATCGTCCTTCAGAGGACACAACAGAGGCACGTGTAGAGACCATCAAGTCTGCTATCGATAAGGGTGCTAAGGCTGTTGTTTGTCCCGGTTACTTATTTGAGGATGCTATCTATGACGTACAGTCACAGTATCCTGAGGTAATGTTCCTTCTTCTTGACGGTGAGCCTCATACAGCTGACTACTCAGTATATGAGACAAAGTCAAATACTCACTGTATCCTTTACCAGGAGGAGCAGGCTGGTTACTTCGCAGGTTATGCAGCAGTTAAGGACGGCTACAAGCAGCTCGGTTTCCTTGGCGGTATGGAAGTTCCCGCAGTTATCCGTTTCGGTTACGGCTTCGTTCAGGGTGCTAACGCAGCAGCTGAGGAGCTCGGAATCACTGATCAGGTTAGCATTAAGTACTGGTATTCAGGTTCATTCGCTCCTTCAGATGATATCAAGACAAAGATGTCAGGCTGGTATACAGACGGAACAGAAGTTATCTTCGCATGTGGCGGCGGTATCTACTTATCAGCAACAGCAGCAGCTGAGGCAGCTGGCAAGAAGGTTATCGGTGTTGACGTTGACCAGGCAGCTGAGTCACAGACAATCATCACATCTGCTATGAAGGGCTTAACAAACTCAGTAGTTCTTGCTCTTACAGACCTTTACAACAACGACGGCAAGTGGCCGGCAGATCTTGCTGGAAAGACAGCAGTTCTCGGCGCTAAGGACAACTGTGTAGGCTTACCTACAGCAAAGGATTCATGGAGATTCAACAGCTATACAGTAGCTGATTACGAAGCATTGTTTGCAAAGGTTCAGGCTGGTCAGGTTGCTGTTTCTAACGCAACAGACGCTGCTCCTGCAGTTGCAATTGCAGTTGACTACCAGAAGTAATACATAGCTAAGGTACTGAATTAAAATGATTGGAGGGTGTTGCACCGGTCTTTTCCCTGCGACACCCTCTATTGATTTAGTGAGTAGAGGTATGGGATATGAGCGAATACGTTATTGAGATGTTAAATATCACCAAGGAATTTCCGGGGATAAAAGCTAATGACGACATTACTCTTCAGCTGAAAAAAGGAGAGGTTCATGCGCTGCTTGGTGAGAATGGAGCGGGAAAATCCACTCTGATGAGTGTTCTATTTGGTTTATATCAGCCGGAAGCCGGTTGTATAAAGAAGAACGGTGAAGTAGTACAGATTAATAATCCTAACGATGCGAATGCATTAAATATCGGTATGGTTCACCAGCATTTTAAGCTGGTAGAGGTGTTTTCTGTTCTGGATAATATCATTCTCGGTGTTGAGCCGAACAAGATGGGTGTTCTTCAGAAAAAGGAAGCACGTGCCAAGGTAATTGAATTAAGTGAGAAATATGGGCTGAAGGTTGAACCGGATGCATTAATAGAAGATATATCAGTCGGTATGCAGCAGCGTGTTGAGATTCTCAAGATGCTCTACAGAGACAATGAGATTTTGATTTTTGATGAGCCTACTGCGGTACTTACTCCGCAGGAGATTGATGAGCTTATGGAGATAATGCGTACCTTCACAAAGGAAGGTAAGTCTATTCTGTTTATTACGCATAAGCTTAACGAAATTATGGCGGTTGCGGACCGCTGTACCGTACTTCGTAAGGGTAAATATATGGGTACGGTGGATATTAAGAACACTACAAAGGAAGAGCTTTCGAAAATGATGGTCGGAAGAGATGTTAATTTCGCTGTCGAGAAGGAAGAGGCGACTCCCGGTGAGGTTGTTCTTAAGGTTGAAGGTGTTACCGTTCCCTCAAAGCTTCATAAGAAGAATTCGGTTTCAAACGTGTCCTTTGAGGTACGCAGAGGCGAAATCGTATGTCTTGCAGGTATTGAAGGCAACGGACAGACAGAGTTTGTTGCGGCGCTTACGGGTCTTTCGAAGATGAGCGGCGGACGCATTGAGATGCTCGGTAAGGATATTACAAATATGCCGATCAGACAGAAGTCAAAGCTTGGTATGAGTCATATTCCGGAGGACAGACATAAGCATGGTCTCGTTCTTGATTATTCCCTTGAGGATAATATGGTTCTTCAGCAGTATTGGCAGCCGCAGTTCCAGAAGCACGGCTTTATAAAGAAGCAGGCGGTTCGTGAATACGCAGAAAAGCTTATTAAGAAGTTTGACGTACGTTCGGGTCAGGGACCTATTACCATTGCGCGCAGCATGTCCGGCGGAAACCAGCAGAAGGCAATCGTTGCACGAGAGATAAGCAAGGATCCTGAGCTTCTTATAGCAGTACAGCCTACAAGAGGTCTTGATGTAGGTGCGATTGAATATATACATAAGCAGCTTGTTGAGCAGCGCGATGCGGGTAAGGGCGTTCTTCTTGTTTCGCTTGAGCTTGATGAGGTTATGAATGTCAGCGACAGAATCCTTGTTATGTATGAGGGTGAGATTGTCGGTGAATTCGACCCGAAGGAGGTAACGGTTCAGGAGCTCGGTCTTTATATGGCGGGAGCCAGAAAGAATACTTCCGGAAAATCTAAGAAGACGGAGGGTAATAAGTGATGAACGGATTTAAGAAAATATCAAAAAAGCCCGGCTTTATCAGCTGTCTGGCATCGCTTGTTTCAATTCTTGCCGGTCTTTTGGTTGGATTTATTTTGCTGCTTTGCTTTAATGCAAGTTATGCGGGCTACGGCTTTGGTCAGATATTAACAGCCGGAATTTCATCTTCCGACAAAATTGCCAAGGTATTGTATCAGGCAGCTCCGCTTATTATGACAGGTCTTTCCGTAGGCTTTGCCTTTAAGACCGGTTTGTTTAACATCGGTGCTACGGGTCAGTATACCGTCGGTGCTTTCTGTGCACTTGTGTGTGGTGTACAGTTCCAGCTTCCCTGGTATATCTGCCTGCTTGCGGCTATGCTCGGTGGTGCTGTATGGGGCTTTGTTCCCGGTATATGTAAGGCTTTGTTCAATGTTAACGAGGTTATTACAGCGATTATGTTCAACTGGATTGGTTTATTCCTTGTAAACTTCCTTTTCAGCAATATGCCCATGATGCTTGCCAACTACTGGGGTGCAGCGAATAAGGACAGAACAGCAAACCTTTCTGCGGCGAATGCGGACGCAATTATTCCCAAGGCAGGACTTGATGAGCTGTTCGGATCAAATTACATGAACATAAGTATTTTCATTGTTATTATTATTGCGATGGTTATGCATATAGTGCTTAACAAGACAGTTTTCGGTTATGAGCTTAAGGCATGCGGATTTAATAAGCATGCAAGTATATATGCAGGTATTAATGCAAAGAGGAACATCGTTCTTTCAATGGTTATCGCGGGCGCTCTTGCAGGTGTCGGCGGCGGCATCTACTTCCTCAGCGGTACGGCTCAGTACAACCTTGTTAAGTCATTGCTTTCAGCGGGCTTTGACGGTATTCCGATTGCCCTGCTTGCAACCTCAAACCCGATAGCTACAATATTCAGTGCATTGTTTATTTCTTACATAAAGGTTGGCGGTGACGCAATGCAGCCTGAATTCCAGAAAGAGATTATTGATATTATTATTTCCGTAATCATATATCTCAGTGCTTTTGCTTTACTTATGAAGAGCATTATCGGAAAGTTTATGAAATCGGGAAGGAAAAAGAATGAAGCTGTTGCTGCGAATGCCGGCAGTGTAAAGAAGGAAACTGAAAGTGAGGTGGAGAAATAATGAATGCTTTAGCTGATATTATCGGTGCTACCATACTTTTTGCAGTACCCTTACTTCTGGTTGCGCTTGGCGGAATGTTCTCCGAGCGAAGCGGTGTTATTAATATAGCACTTGAAGGTATTATGATTATCGGCGCTCTCTGCTCCTGTCTTACCTTAAGTATTCTCGATAAGAGCGGCCTGGGAACGTCACATCCGCAGCTGTCGATGCTTATAGCCATACTTGTTGCAGGTGCAAGCGGTATCATTTACTCCCTGCTTCTTGCCTTTGCATCAATCAACCTTAAGGCTGATCAGACTATCGGCGGAACTGCCCTTAATATTATGGCTCCTGCATTTGCCATTGTTCTTACCTGGGCTGTTCAGGGACAGGGTCAGACAACAATTCTTATTCCTACATGGACAAGAATTACACAGGCGGATTTTGGAATTGAAGCAGCTGATTCTTTCTTCCAGAATCTTATATTTAAGAACTTTTACCTTACAACTCCGCTGGCATTTCTTATTCTTGCTGCGGCATGGTTTATCCTTTACAAAACGAAGTTTGGTCTCAGACTGTGGGCATGCGGAGAGCATCCTCAGGCAGCGGACTCGGTTGGTATTAATGTATACCGCATGAGATATGCAGGCGTTATCATTTCAGGTTTCCTTGGCGGAATCGGCGGTCTTGCCTTTACCGTGGCAGCAGGCTCGGGATTCCAGTCAACAGTAGCCGGATACGGTTTCCTTGCTCTTGCAGTTATGATCTTCGGTAACTGGAAGCCTCTCAACATCTTAGGCGCATCACTGTTCTTTGCTTTATTTAAGGTTATCGGTTCATACAGTGACTCGATTCCTTTCCTTCCGAGCTTTGAGGGTGTTGCGGCAAGTGAGTACATTTATCTGATGCTTCCTTACATCGTAACCATGATTGTACTGGTGGCAACATCAAAGAAATCAAGAGCACCTAAGGCGGAAGGTATTCCTTACGACAAGGGTATGAGATAATTAGGGTAAATTATAGATATAAAAGCGTGTATTTTTTTACACGCTTTTATGTTATTATCGGGGTGGTTTGAAAATTATATTGGTATGCTGATTCCGAAGGTTAGTGCGAAAAATCATATCAATATGCTGATTATGGAGGGTTGAGATGGCAAAGAACAGACTTATCGGGGAATATCCGGTTATCGGAATAAGACCTACAATTGACGGAAGACGCGGATGTCTTGGCGTAAGAGAGTCGCTTGAAGACCAGACAATGAATATGGCAAAGGCGGCAGCTAAGCTTTTTGAGGAGAATATCAGATATTCAAACGGAGAGCCGGTTAAGGTGGTAATTGCGGACACGACAATCGGACGTGTGGCTGAGGCGGCAGCATGTGCGGCAAAGTTCAAAAGGGAAGGTGTTGACATAACACTGACCGTAACACCCTGCTGGTGCTACGGTGCGGAGACTATGGATATGGAGCCGATGACCATAAAGGGTGTATGGGGATTTAACGGCACTGAGCGGCCGGGTGCGGTATATCTTGCTTCGGTACTTGCAACTCATGCACAGAAGGGACTTCCGGCGTTCGGAATATACGGACATGATGTTCAGGATGCTTCCGACACATCCATACCGGAGGATGTTAAAGAGAAGCTGTTAAGATTTGGTCGCGCTGCGGTTGCGGTGGCAACGATGCGAGGTAAGTCATACCTGCAGATTGGTTCTATTTGTATGGGTATCGGCGGCTCGATTATTGACCCTGCTTTCATTGAGGAATACCTCGGAATGCGCGTGGAGTCTGTCGATGAGGTCGAAATTATCAGACGAATGACAGAGGGCATTTATGACAAGGCAGAGTATGAAAAGGCTCTCGCATGGACAAAGGAAAAATGCATTGAAGGCTTTGATAAGAATCCCGAGGAGTTTCAGAGGACACGTCAGCATAAGGATGAGGACTGGGAATTTGTAGTAAAGATGATGTGTATCATAAAGGACCTCATGAACGGAAATGAATCCCTGCCGAAGGGCTTTGAGGAGGAGGTAGTTGGACATAATGCGATTGCTGCGGGCTTCCAGGGACAGCGCCAGTGGACGGATTTTTATCCGAATTGTGATTTCCCGGAGGCAATGCTTAACACCTCCTTTGACTGGAACGGTCCGAGAGAGCCGTACATTCTTGCGACGGAGAATGATGTATTAAACGGACTGGGTATGCTTTTTATGAAGCTTCTTACAAACAGAGCACAGATTTTTGCTGATGTAAGAACCTATTGGAGTACGGATGCCGTAAAGAAGGCAACGGGATATGA
>JAZNKQ010000035.1:0-40171 GCA_045578645.1 Lachnospiraceae bacterium | reverse complement strand
TTGCGAAAGCGTGTCATTCTCAAGAATCGGAATCAGTGCCTTATCAATCTCAACCGCAATAACCTTTCTCACGTTTTCACAAAGATACTGCGTCATGGTTCCGATTCCCGGTCCTATTTCAAGAACACAATCCTCCGGCCCTATATCGGCAGCGCGGATAATTTTATCAAGCACATGTGTATCAATAAGAAAGTTCTGTCCGAATTTCTTCTGGAACACAAATTTATATTTATTAAGTATCTCTATCGTATTCTTCGGATTTCCGAGTGTAGCCATTCCTCTCTCCTTCCATCTTACCGGCAGCCGTAAAAGCGTACTGCATTTTCAAAGGTAATCCGTTCGATTTCTTCCCTTGTTGTTCCTCTAAGCTGTGCTATGGCCTCCGCCACATATGACAGATTTGCCGAATCATTGCGCTTTCCTCTGTTAGGCTCCGGCGCAAGATACGGGCAATCGGTCTCAAGAAGGATTCTGTCTGCAGGAATTTCACAGACCACCTCTTTAAGCTTCTTTGCATTTTTAAAGGTTACCACACCGCCTATTCCGAGATACAGTCCCATTGATATATATTCCCTTGCCTGCTCGGTACTGTAGGAATAGCAATGCATAACCGCCTTTAATTCCCTGCCCTCTGCACGGGCCCTTTCAAACCGTTTTCGTACAATCGCGTAGGTATCCTCTGCCGCATCGCGGCTGTGTATTACCACCGGCACACCTGCCGCATCCGCAATATCCCACTGGTTTTCAAAGGCCTCCTTCTGCAGCTCATGACGGTTGCGGTCCCAGTAATAATCAAGTCCGATTTCTCCTATTGCCACAATCCGTTCATTGCGAAGCATCGCCTCAAGCTCCGAATAATCCTTGTAGGTGAGACCCTCCGTATTATCAGGATGAACTCCGACCGCACCGTAAACAAAATCGTATTTCGCAGCCAGCTCCACCGTTCTCCTTGAGGATGCCATATCCGCACCTATATTAACTACTCTTGTAATTCCCTTTGCCGGGAGCTCCGCCAAAAGAGCCTCCCTGTCATTGTCAAAGGCCTCATCATCATAATGTGCATGTGTATCAAAAATCATATATTTATCCCCTTTTCTGAGCGACTTGTCGCAAGGAATATAGCTATGACCATTTGTTTTCGTTCAGAAACAAATAGCCGTGCGAAAAATCATATAATATAATTTTTCGCACTATCTCGCTTTTCGATTTTTTAGTGCTACTATACCCCAGCCGATAAGCATAATCAGGCAGCCCGCTCCGATACCGATAAATACGGGAGTTCCCTCCGCATAAACGTTGTTCCTTTCCGGTCTTGCCGCATTCGGGGTCATACTGTCCTGAAATATTGTTTCGGAAAAAGAAACCTCGTCCGGAGGAATCATAAATGCCGGCCATCTCTCACGGAAGTTTTTTTCGGTTATCGGATTATCATTGTTATAAAATACGATGTCCGAGGTTCCGACCACTCTGTCCCCATAGGTATACACCACACTGCCTATCGTATTGGCTCCGTGTTCCAGCTCAATTTCCGTATCAAGGGTAATCTTCTTCTCTGTGTCTTCTGGACTGATTCCGTCCGGCAAAATGACTATTCCGCCGCTGCCCGTTGCAATAAGCTCATCCTCCGCCTTTTCAAAGGCCGCCGTATCCGAAAACAGAGAAGGGAAATCCTGTATTCCGTCCTGCGCCATATCCTCCATTTTATAGACCGAATAGGTATCGAAGGTATAGTCAAGCAGCGTCTTTGTTTCCGTATACACGGTATTCCAGGTATCGGCATGCATTACAACAGAGATAATCGTCATCCCATCCTTTTTCGCATAAGTAACCAGTGCATACCCCGCCTGAGAGGTCGCTCCGGTCTTTCCTCCTATGCAGTAATCGTATTTCATTGTTTTATTTAAGAACCAGTGATGGTTTGTAAGCAGTCTTGCTTCGTTTTTATTTGTTTCCGGCATTGCATAGGTGCTTGTGCCGTTTATTTTCATGAATTCCTCATTCCGGTATGCAGCCAGACTTATCAGCGCAAGATCATGCGCACAGGTGTAATGGTCATCATCATGAAGCCCGTGTGTATTGGCAAAGTGGGAATTCACGCAGCCGAGCTGTGTTGCCTTCCGGTTCATCAGCTTGATAAACTTTGCAATATGACCGCCGACATGCTCACCTACCGCATAGGTCGCTTCATTTGCAGACTCAAGCATGATTCCATACAGAGCCTCCTGCATTGTCAGCTGCTCACCTTCAACAAGTCCCATTCGGCTGCTGGTTTTGGATACATAATTATCTGCTGCATAGGAGACCGTTACTACCTCACTCATCTCACTGTTCTCAAGCGCCACAAGCGTTGTAAGTATTTTGGTTGTACTTGCAGGATAATACGTATCATATATATTCTTTTCGTACAGCACGGTTCCCGTTGTTGCCTCAACCACAATCGCCGCAGAGGCTGTAATTTCAGGCCCCGTAGGCCACATATCATGCTTTTCGCTTTCCGAGCCGGCTTCACCGGCAAATACCGCCGCCGGTCCGGAAAAAAGCATCAGCACCATACATATAATTAAAATACCGCTAATTCTTTTTCGCATTAATTCATTCCTTCCGGATTGCTTTACTCAACCCAACAATTCTAACACAGCACCTTAGGCGATGCAACGCTGCCGTTCTAATTTTCCCCGCCGCGTCCGGTCAGAATACCGATTCCGTGAATAAGCTCATCCATAATAAATGCCATACTCTCCCTGACCGCCTTCGGACTGCCGGGAAGATTAATAATCAGGGTCTTATTTCTGATAACGGATGCGCCTCTTGAAAGCATTGCCCTTCCGGTTATCTTCATTGAGCCTGCCCTTATGGCCTCGGCAATCCCCGGTGCATTTCTTGTTGCAACGGCGTATGTAGCCTCAGGCGTACAGTCACGCTCTGAAAATCCGGTGCCGCCCGTTGTCATAATAAGATTAACTTCTCTGCTGTCGGCAAGTCTGATAAGCTGCGTTTCCAGCAGCTTACGGTCATCCGGCAGAAGCAGTCTTTCCACCACTCGGTAGCCTCTGTTTATCAGCTCTTCCTCTATTGCCGGACCGCTTTTATCCTCGCTTTCGCCTCTCGAAGCACGGTCACTGAGTGTTATTACAGCTGCTGTATAGGGTCTGTTCTCCTCAGGGTCAAAAAGCCTGACTTCATCACCCGTCTTAATTCGTCCGCCGCGCACAACCTCCGCAAAAACTCCCTCTCTCGGCATAATGCAGTCTCCGACCGCTTTATATATCGCACAATGACTGTGACATTCCTTGCCTCGCTGCGTAAGCCGAAGCTCTGCCTCTCCGATAAGAATGCGGCTCTCTATCGGAAGCTCCCGCAGATTAAAGCCCTCTATTATCAGATTTTCGCCAAAGGCTCCGCGTGTAACATCCGCCCCGCGCTTTTTAAAAGCTTCTATGCATTCATGGGAAAGCAGACTGACCTGACGGTGCCAGCTTCCGGCATGCGCATCTCCATCAAGCCCATAGCCTTCAATAAGTACCGCCTCCGGCACCTCCGTCTTTGCTGTTCCCTTCTTCTCACTGATACAAATTCCTTTCAAAATTCCGGACCTATTCATTATCCGTCATCCCCCTATTGAAATCATATTCCCTTCCTCTGTAACACTATCCGGTGTTTCAAAGCAGTGCTCCTTAGGCTTTCGCATTACAGCCTCGGTAATCAGAGCCTTAACGGCCTCTTTTCTTTCTGATGCTGCTTCCCCCTGATATATTCCGTTTCTTATAATGCTTCGCAAATCCATATCGCTGTCATAGCAGAGACATGGCTTTATTTTCCCGGTCGCACTCAGCCTTATTCTGTTACAGCTGCCGCAGAATTTACCGTGTAATGCACTTATGAAGCCTACGGCTATATTTATGCCGGGAACGCGGTAGTAAACCGCCGGTCCCCTGCCGCGCACCGTCTCATCCTTTTCCGTACCCGGAAAATGCTTCATAAGCTCTCCGAGCAGATATTTATTATCAACAGCTTCGCCCGCCCGGCCATAGCCGATTGGCATTCTTTCAATAAATCTGATATCCGTGCCCAGCCTGTCGGCAAGACCGATAAGCGGCTTCCATTCCCCTTTATCCTGCAGCAGGGTGTTTATCTTAACCTTTATCCCTGCCTTTATTGCTGCTCTGATTCCGTCAGTAACCGCATCAAAAGCATCTGTTCCCGTAATTTGCGCGAAACGTTCCCTCTCGGCAGTGTCAAGGCTGACATTTATACAATCCGTTCCGGCGGCCTTAAGCTCCGATGCCTGCGCCGAAAGCAGTACTCCGTTTGTCGTTAACGTAACCGACTCAACACCGGGAAGCTTCTTTATTTTCCGGATAAGCTCCGGTGTTCCCTTTCTTATAAGCGGCTCTCCGCCCGTAATCTTAAAGGCGGATATTCCAAGCTCTGCCGCAGCACCGCAAATCTCCCCGATTTCATCAAACGTAAGAAACCCCTTATCCTCTGCCCTGTCATGCTCTCCCGGCATGCAGTACGTACATTTCAGGTTGCATCTGTCCGTAACGGAAATTCTCATGTAATCTATTTTTCGTCCGAAAGAATCCCTCATAATCCCCTGCACCTGTATATTACCTGATATACAGTCCACTCTTTCCGCCGCTCTTGCGGCATAATCCGATATCGCCCATCGTCATTCCCTTATCGGCTGCCTTGCACATATCATATATGGTAAGCAGTGCTATATTGACTCCGGTAAGAGCCTCCATCTCAACACCGGTTTTACCGACAGTCTTTACGGTACATATTGCTTTTACCGAGCATTCCTCATCATTAGTTTCAAAATCAACCGAAACGCCGGTAAGATTCAGAATATGACACAGCGGTATCAGCTCTGCCGTTCTTTTTGCTCCCATAATTCCGGCAATTCTTGCAGTCCCGAGAACCTCTCCCTTTGCATGCTTTCCGCTTTTGAGCAGTTCATAGCATTCCCTGCTCATTTTTATGATTCCCGAAGCAACTGCTTCTCTCTTGGTCTCTGCCTTTTCACTGACATCAACCATAACAGCCTTTCCGCTGTCATCTATATGTGAAAATTTCATCCTTCTCTCCGTTCTGCCGACCTTTTATAGCATAATCGGCACAATCATCTGCCAAGCTGCAGAAGCTTCCGGGGATTAATATAAAGATATTCCGGCAAAGTCTTCCCGTCATAATCCGCCCCGCTGCAGCTCCACCACATTCTGCCGCCCTGTTCCGTTTCAAACAGTATGTTTTTCCCGAACGGGGACTGAACAAGCTCCGCATTCAGAACCCGGATGCAGTTTATACCTTCTCCGGCACACACTTCAAAGTCCCGGGCATGAATACCCACTGCGGCTATATCCTTTCTGACCGCACCCTCAGGCTTCAGTCTGATTCCCCACGCCCTTGCGTACAGCCATCCGTCCGGACACAATTCAACCTCAGATATATTTTTACAGCCGGTTATCCGCGCAGCCGCAATACTTTCCGGCCTTTCGAAAATCTCATCTCTTGTTCCCTCTCCGGCAATCCTGCCGTCGTCCAGTACAAGAAGCCTTCCGCAGAGTCTGTAAGCCTCTTCCCTGTCATGTGTTACCAGCACTGCATCCTTCGAAAAGCTGTGCTTAAGTATGTCCGCAAAGGAAAGCTGCAGCTCCTCCCGTAAGTAAACGTCAAGTGCCGAAAACGGTTCGTCAAGTAAAAGAACCTCCGGCTCAGAAGCCAGTATTCTGGCAAGTGCCGTCCGCTGCTTCTGGCCTCCCGATAAAAATTCCGGGTAGGTATTTTGATGCTCTGAAAGCTGCAGCCGCTCCATAAGCTCTGCGGCAAGCTGCTCTCCTGCCCTTTTTATCTCGCGGCGGCTGCCCTTACCGTTCACCCTTATGCCGCTCATTATATTCTGCTTCACCGTCATATTGGGAAACAGCGCATAATCCTGAAAAAGATATCCTACCCTTCGCTTTTGCGGCTTAAGATTAATCTTACGCTCTGAATCATATAGGGTCCGCCCGTTCAGAATAATTCTGCCCTCATCGGGCGTTTCTATACCGGCGATGCATTTTTGCAGCATGCTTTTTCCGCTTCCGGACGCTCCAAGAATCCCGAGCATTGCACCTTCGGTACAAAATTCCGCCTCCAGAACAAAGCTCTTTAATTTTTTCTTTATTCTAACCTCCAGCATACGCACTGCCCCTTAACTGATATACTTCCGTTTTATCACCTGCATTCGCAGCCGCTTCACACGGACCGTCTGACCCTTTTTCTCTTCCCCGCTGTTGATAAAACATTTATAGCTATTACTATTATGAAGGAAATAATTACCAGTACCAGTACATAATCATATGCCTCGTCCATATCCCCCGCAGCCACGGCAGAGTATACCGCAAGCGGAAGCGTTCTCGTCTTTCCGGCAATATTTCCTGCAACCATCGCGGTTGCACCGAATTCCCCGAGCCCTCTTGCAAAAGCAAGCACCGTACCTGATGCAATTCCCGGCAGGGCATTCGGCAGCATTACTCTCCTGAAAATCGTCCACTCCGACATTCCGAGTGTCCGCGCGGCATAGATTAGATTTGAATCCACCTGCTCCAGCGCTCCGCGCGCTGCCCTATACATAAGCGGAAACGAAATTACTACCGCCGCAAGCACCGTTGCTCCCCAGGAAAAGGTTATTCTGACGCTGAAATATTCAACAAGAAAGCTCCCCACAGGCCGGTAAACACCGAAAATGTACAGCAGAAAAAAGCCTGCCACCGTCGGCGGAAGCACCAGCGGTAATGTAAAAAGACCATCCAGAATGTGCTTCACCATCCCTGAACGTATTGAAACCACCAGACGCGCTGCTGCCAGACCGATAAAAAATGTAAAGAAAATCGACACAACAGCCGTTTTCATTGATATTAAAATCGGTGAAAACTCCATATTACTCCCCACTTCTGAGCGACTTGTCGCGAGGAATATCTCTATGGCTGTTTACTCTCGCTCTTAAACAAACAGCCGTGTGAAAAATCATCATATCAATGTGATTTTCACACTATTCTCCGTTTCTGCCCTTAACCGAAAATCCGTAATCCTCAAACACCGCTAAGGCCTCCTCCGTCTGTAAAAACCATACAAATCGTTCCGCTTCCGAAAGATGTGCCGTTTCGGAGCATATCCCGACAGGATAAATCACTCTCTCCTTAAGACTTCCCTCGGGTGCCCCGCAAACAACCCTGACCTTATCCGAGGATGCCGCATCCGTAGCATAGACAATGCCTGCCTCCGCACTGCCTTCGGCAACCCAGTTTAGTACCTCTGTTACATTGGTTCCCAGACTTGCCCTTTTTTCAACCTCTTCCCATATACCGAGGCTGCTGCATATTTCCTTTGCATATTGTCCTGCGGGAACGCTTTCCGGATCGCCAACTGCAATTGTATCCGCAAGGATAATATCCGCAAAAGCCTTTACCTGCGTTTCGGCTTCCGTTCCGGTCACAAGCACAATACGGTTTTCAAGCAGCTCAATTATACTATCCTCTTTAATAAAGCCCTTTGAGGCAAGCGTATTCATCTGCTTCATGGCGGCAGACATAAAAACATCCGCAGCAAGGCCCTCTTCAATCTGCGCCTGAAGCTTACCGGAGGAATCGTAGGTTCCCTCAATAACAATATCAGGATTTTTCTCCGTAAACCTCGGTATCAGCTCCTCGGAAAAAATCTTCTCAAGGCTGGCCGCAGCCGCAAGCGTTACGGTAATTTTTCCGTCAGCTTCCTTATTGCAACCGCATAAGAGAGTAATTAGCAGTGCTGCCATACATATTAATGCCGTTATTTTTTTACACCTGTGCAAGCTCATTACAAACCGCTTCCCTTTCCGAAGCCGCAATTCGGATAAGTACAAACCTCACAGGAGAGGCACAGACCTCCTACCCCGAGTCCCGCAAGCTCCTGTGCCGTTATTATATCATCCGCAAAAATTCGCGGCAGCACAAGGTCAAAAATCGTTCTTCCCGCATACATTACACAGCCCGGAAGACCCAGCACCGCGATATTGTCTTTCTGCTCCTCTTTGTTCCCCGTGCTTCCCTCATAATATGCCAGCATAAACATCGCTCCCGGCAAAACCGGTGCTCCGTAGGTAACTATTTTTGCTCCCGTATTCTTAATCGCAAGCGGTGTACGGTCATCCGGATCAACACTCATTCCTCCCGTACAGATAACCAAATCCGCTCCATGTATATTAACTGCCTCGTGAATGGCAGCCGTAACCGCCTCATGGTCATCGTCAAGAATCGTGTGCCAGACCGTCTTCGATCCGTATTCGGCAAGCTTCTGTTCAATCACGGGTGTAAAGGTATCCTTTAGCCTGCCCTTATAGACCTCACTGCCCGTTGTTATTATGGCAGCACGCTTTTTAACAAACGGCATAATCCGTATATATGGCTCTTTTGCCGCATTTTCGCGCACCTTAAGCAGTTTCTCTTCCTCGATAATCAACGGAATTATTCTTGTTCCCGCTATCTTGTCTCCCTTCCTGACCGCCGTGTTTCCGTGTCTGGTGGCAACCATCATTTCGCCCGCAGAGTTTACCTTATATATACTGTCGGCATCGATTTTAAGCAGTCCGTCACATTCGGCAAACAGCTCAATTTTACCTTCCTTTACACCTCCCCGGGACAGGTTGTCCCCCTTACACATCTCACACAGAACCTCTGCCGCATCGTTCTCGTGAAGCATTCCCTCCTGCTTCTCCCAGACATACAGATTCTCCTTTCCGACGCTGAGTAATACGGGAATATCCTCCTCTGTTACTATATGGCCCTTCCTGAAAACGGCATCCTTCGTAACTCCTTTTATTATCTGCGTAATATCATGACAAAGAACATGCCCCACTGCTTCCTCTGTCTTAATCAGCTTCAATCCGCACCCCTTCTTTCATCATTCAATAAACAAATTTTATCATTCACGCACCCATCCTGCAAGTATATTGACAAATATCACGCCATCGACTAAGATACAATCAACGTATAAAAAGTTATACAAATCATACTAATCAAACATCATGGAGGTGCTAATGAGCATTCTGAATGTAAACGGCTTATCAAAAGCTTATCCATCCTTTAAATTAAAAGATGTTTCATTTTCACTGGAGCCCGGTAAGATTACCGGATTCATCGGCAGAAACGGTGCGGGCAAATCAACAACCCTTAACAGTCTGCTTAACTTTGTTCATCCCGATTCAGGCGATATCCGTTTCTTCGGGCTTCCCTTTTCGGAGCACGAGCTGGAGATTAAGCAGCGCATCGGCTTTGTTTCAAGCGGAATCAATTATTACTCGAAAAAGAAGCTTAAAAAAATCACCGCCGTCACCCGCAGCTTCTATAATAACTGGGATGATGCGGCATATCGGAAATATCTTTCCCTTTTCGCCCTTGACGAAAACAAAACCCCCTCTGAGCTCTCAGCAGGAATGAAGGTGAAATACGCACTTGCGCTCGCAATGTCGCACAACGCGGAGCTTCTCATCCTTGATGAGCCTACCAGCGGTCTTGACCCCGTATCCCGCGACGAATTGCTCGATAACTTTATGACACTCTGCGACGAAGGAAAAACTATCCTTTTCTCAACACATATAACCTCAGACCTTGATAATTGCGCAGATTCAATTATCTACATAAAGGAAGGCCGGATTATTGCGGAAAAGCCGATAAAGGATTTCGTCGGAGGCTACCGCGAAATCGAATTTACCGAGGGGCAGCTCTCTCCCGAGCTGGAGGCTTTAACAATCGGAAAAAGACGTATAAGAGACGGCTTTACAGCACTTATTAATGCCTCTGATACGGCTAAATTCAACGTTCAGTACAAGGATGCGGATCTTGAATCCTGCATGGTTCATCTCGATAAGGAGGCTGATTTATGATAGCTAAACTGCTCAAAAAAGAATTCTCTCTCGCGATGCATCCTACCGTTCCGGTTATGATGCTGCTTTCTTCAATGATACTTATACCCAACTACCCGTACAGCGTAGCCTTCTTCTACCTTACGCTTTCGCTGTTCTTTACCTGCCAGCTCGGTCGCGAAAACAACGATGTTGTTTACTCACTCACCCTTCCCGTTACGAAAAAGGATGTTGTAAAAGCGCGTTTCCTTTTCACGGTACTTCTCGAGCTGCTTAACATACTGCTTGTCGTGCCCTTTATTTTCCTTAACAACACTCTGTATTCCGCCGGTAACGAAGCCGGAATGGACGCGGGTCTTGTCATCATAGCAGACGGCTTTATTATATTCGGATTATTCAATCTGATTTTCTTTTCGTCCTACTACAAAAATGTGTCGAAGGTAGGAATATCCTTCGTTAAGGCATCCGTTGTAACCTTCCTCTACATAACCGCAGAAACCGTCTGCTGCTTTGCCGTACCGTATGTTCGTGACGTTCTCGACACTCCCGGCACAGTCAATCTTACCGACAAGCTGGTTGTTCTCGGAATTGCACTTGTATTTTTCCTTGTAATAACCTTTACCACCTATAAACGGTCAGTTAAGGCCTTTATAGCCCAGGACCTGTAATATTACGAATGACGAAAGTACTATGGAATCACAGCGTCAATCAAAACAGAAAAAAAGGATAGGTCATTGCCGTGACCTATCCTTTACCAGACTTAAAAGCATCTTCAAAGCGCCTTTAGTTTCTCCTTTAGCTTCTCCTCCCCTTTGTATATACATAGTATACACTAAATAAAGGAGAGTATCTATCATTTCTCTAATGTCCTTTTTGACAGCACAGAAAACGGCATATGGCATCCTCAGCCACAATAGCACCGAGCGCAAAAATCATATAATATGATTTTTCACACGGCTATTTGTTTTGCGCAAAGCCCAATAACCATAACGATATTCCTTGCTAATTTCTGCGCAGCACTTCAAAACGAAAATAAATATGACACCGCACTGTCATATTTATCCTGATATACTTCCCTTATACATAAAATCGAAACGGGGGCATTATGAAAGAACAATTATCCTTACTTTTACCGGGGAAAACCTTATCGGTATGGAATCAATTAACTGACACTATAGACTCTCTGTATGAAGTGGATCGTTTATGGAATAAAGGCTTCGGCGATTGGAAAATAGAATATAAATATCGCCGGGGAGGAAAAACTCTTTGTACCTTCTATGCAAAGGAAGGCTCCGCTACGCTTTTGATAACCTACGGCAAAGCCGAAAGGGATAAATTTGAGGAAATAAAGGCCTCGGTTTCGAAGCCGTTGCAGGAGCTTTTTGAGCAAACGACAACTCTGCACGATGGCAAGTGGCTATGGATTCCGCTTGACAATGAGCTTAACATTGCAGATATCGTCGCAATGCTGAAAATAAAAAGACGTCCTAATAAGAAATAGTATCAACCTTCTGCTTCTCTGTCTCAAAGCATACAAAACGCGGGCACACAAAACAGTGTACCCGCGCAGCAAATCACTATAATTCTGATTACTTATAAATTCTAATCTTTCCGATAACGGGAAGATCCTTTGCTTTTCCGTTAGCTGCATTAACAATTCCGACAATTGCAAGAGCAAGGAATAACAGATTCACAAGACTGAGTATTGTCTTAATTAAAGTATACATTCCAAACAGATTCCAGAAGAAAATGTTATAGAAAATAGCTGATAAAATCGCCTGAATAATCCACCATGCTGTTTCAATAATTGCAAGGACAAGTCCCTGATTTACATGGAACTTTGCAAAAGGTGATGTCTTTGCTGCAAATAACGGAATAAGTAACAGCCATGAAAGATATGAAAGAATAGCCATTCCCTTATTTGCATTAATATCCTCTGCACTGTACTGAGAAGTGCTGTCAGCAGTATTGGTGAAGCTGTTAACTGCATTGTTCACAGGTGTTCCCTGCTGATTTCCTGCTCCATTCTGCGCTGAAGCTGCGCCCTGAACCTCTGCGCCGCAGCTCGGACAAAATCTAACGCCGTCACTAAGCTGGGTTCCGCATTTTCCACAAAACGCCATTTTTAAATCCTCCTTATGTAATAAATTGTTACTGTCTTGCAATACCGTTACCGGTATAAAGCTGATAATAACGCCCTTTTGCATCTATCAGCTCATCATGGGTTCCTCTTTCAATAATACGTCCCTGTTCAAGGACCATTATACAGTCACTGTTCTTTACGGTAGAAAGCCTGTGAGCAATAACAAAGGTCGTTCTGCCCTTCATAAGCTTATCCATTCCGTCCTGAACAATTTTCTCGGTTCTCGTATCAATTGACGATGTTGCTTCATCAAGAATAAGAACCGGCGGGTCTGCAATTGCGGCTCTTGCTATAGCAAGAAGCTGGCGCTGACCCTGACTCAGATTCGCCCCGTCTCCGATAAGCATCGTATTATAACCTTCGGGTAAACGCTTAATAAAACCATGTGCATTTGCCAGCTTCGCTGCACGGATGACCTCTTCCTCGGTCGCATCCAGCTTACCGTACCTTATGTTTTCCATAATCGTACCGGTAAATAAATGCGTATCCTGAAGAACAATTCCTAAGGAATGTCGCAGATCCGCTTTCCTGATTTTATTAATATTTATACCGTCATATCTGATTTTTCCGTCCTGAATATCATAGAACCGGTTAATCAGATTGGTTATTGTAGTCTTTCCCGCTCCCGTCGAACCGACAAAAGCGATTTTCTGTCCCGGTGTTGCGAACAGCTTAATATCCTGTAATACCAGCTTATCCTCGGTATATCCAAAGTCAACATTATCAAATACAACGTCTCCTGTCAACTCTTTAAATTCGGTCTCTCCCGTTGCTTTATGATAATGCTTCCATGCCCATATGCCTGTTCTTTCCGCTGTTTCGGTTAACACACCGCCATCCTTCTTTGCGTTAACCAGCGTTACATAACCGTCATCCGGCTCGGGCTTTTCATCAAGAAGCTTAAAGATTCTCTCACCGCCCGCCAATGCCATAATTATGCTGTTAACCTGCATACTTATTTGATTTATCGGCATATTAAAGCTTTTATTAAAGGTCAGAAAGCTGGCAAGTCCTCCCAGCGTAAGTCCGCCGATACGGTTTATCGCAAGTATTCCGCCGACAATCGCAATTGTAACATAGCTGACATTTCCGAGCTGTGCGTTAATCGGACCGACAACATTGGCATATCTGTTGGCATTGTACGCACTGCTGCATAAAGCATCGTTAAGCTCATCAAATCTCTCCTTCGATTCCTCTTCATGGCAGAAAACCTTAACAACCTTTTGTCCGGACATCATTTCTTCGATATAGCCGTTAATAGCTCCGAGATTCTTCTGCTGTGCAACAAAGTGCTTACCGCTGAGTCCGGAAACCTTCTTCGTTGCAAACAGCATTATTGCCACCATAATTATCGTCACACCGGTAAGCGGCAGACTTAAAATAATCATCTGGATAAATACGCTGACAATCGTAATCGAGCTGTTAATCAGCTGCGGCAGACTCTGGCTTATCATCTGACGCATCGTATCAATGTCGTTGGTATATATTGACATTATATCGCCGTGCGCATGTGTATCAAAATATCTTATGGGCAGACTCTGCATATGATTAAAAAGCTCATTTCGCAGCTTCTTCTGTGTGCCCTGTGTAATAAGCACCATAATTCGGGCATTAACATACCCTGCAACTATTCCTATAAGATAAATTATTGCCACTCGGATAATTTCATTAAGCAGAAGAGAATAATCCGGATTCTCCTGCCCCATCAGAGGCATTATGAATTTATCAATCAGGGTCTTCATAAACAAGGTACCCTGTACGCTTGCCTGTACCGAAACAAAGATACAGATAACAACGGCAATACAGTGAGGAAGATAATTTCTGAGCGTGAATTTCATAAGCCTGGAAAAAATCTTCCCGGGGTTTTTAACCGTCGGCTTCACGCCGCGGGGTCTGGGTCCCGGTCCCGGCATAATCAGTCACCTCCGTTTTCATCGAAATCACCGCTTCCGCCGGTCTGAGACTCAAAAACATCACGGTATATTTCATTTGATTCAAGCAGCTCCTCATGCGTTCCGATACCGCTGATTCTGCCGTCATCCATAACAATTATCCTGTCGGCATGCTGAATACTCGATATTCTCTGCGCAATAATAAGCTTTGTCGTATCCGGTATTTCCTCTGCAAAAGCCTTGCGGATTTTAGCATCGGTTGCCGTATCCACTGCGCTTGTACTGTCATCCAGAACAAGTATTTTCGGCTTCTTTACCAATGCCCTTGCAATACAGAGACGCTGCTTCTGTCCGCCGGACACATTATTTCCGCCCTGCTCAATACGTGTATCGTATTTATCGGGAAAACGCTCGATAAATTCATCCGCACACGCAAGACGGCAGGCCCGCTTGCATTCCTCTTCGATTGCTGCGGTTTCCTCGGGAGTTTCGGTATAGCCCTCCGGCATATCCTTCCTTTTACGGACACCCCAGCGGAGATTTTCCATTATACTTCCGGAAAACAGAACATTTTTCTGAAGAACGACACTGACCTCATCACGCAGGGTTTCGATGTCATATTCGCGGACATCTCTTCCGCCAATCTTAACCGAGCCCTCGTTAACATCATATAATCTGCTGATAAGACTTACCAGACTGCTCTTGGCACTTCCCGTACCGCCCAGAATTCCGATAGTCTCTCCCTGCTCGATTCTAAGATTTATATCCTTTAATATGTACTCGGTTGTTGTTTCCCCGTACTTAAAGTTAACGCCTTCAAACTCAATGCTTCCGTCCTCAACCTCAAAAACAGGTTCCTCAGGATTTGTAATATCTGCCTTCTCATCAAGAACCTCTGCAATTCTTCTTGCACTTGCCATACTCATTGACATCATAACAAAAATCATGGAAAGCATCATAAGGTTCATAAGAATATTCATGCAATACGCAAGAAGACTCATAAGCTTTCCCGCCGTAAGGTCGGTTCCGCCCGAGCCGACTATCATCTGCGCGCCAAGCCAGCTTATCAGAAGGATGCAGGTATTTACGGTAATGCTCATCACCGGACCGTTAAATGCAAGAATTTTGTCCGCCTTACTGAAAACCTTATATATACCGTCACTTGCCTTTGCAAACTTAGACTTCTCATGCTCCTCTCTGACATACGCCTTAACAACACGGATGGCAGAAACATTTTCCTGAACACTTGCATTCAGCTCATCATATTTCGGAAACGCTACTGAAAAGTACTTTGTAGCCTTACTGATAATAATAGCCAGAATTGCTCCCAGAATAATAATCGCCACAAGATAAACACAGGCAATCCGGGGATTTATGAAGAAGGACATCGCCATGGCGCAGATAAGACTCGCCGGTGAACGCATACACATACGGAGAAGCATCTGATATGCATTCTGAAGATTTGTTACATCAGTCGTAAGTCTTGTTACAAGTCCTGCCGTACTGAATTTATCAATATTTGAAAAGGAAAACGTCTGAATATTATCGAACATTCCCTTTCTCAGATTTCTTGCAAAGCCTGTTGATGCCTTTGCACCGTATTTTCCGCCCATAAGACCGGCATACAGACCGATAAGCGCAGCAACAACCATCAGCGCTCCTATTCGGCAGATATGCCCGATATCCCCGGCTTCAACTCCGTCATCCACGATGGATGACATAAGAAACGGAACTACCGTTTCCATAATTACCTCAAGTAACATAAACAGGGGCGTCACAATTGACGCCCACTTGTATTCTTTTACATATGCTCCAAGTGTCCTAAGCACCTATATCCGCCTCCGTTTCATTCATTAACCGTTATTTCTATCCTGCACAAGGCCTTCTCGTCATCAATAATGATTTCACCGGCGGACGGTACGGAAATACAACCCGAATAAGGATTCTTTATACTGATAACCGGTGCCGTAAGTACGGCCTCAACCTCTGACCGCTCAAAGCATAAATCTGTTTCGAGCATCTCGCAATTAATCAGCTTAAGATTTGTACAATAGCACAAAGGCTGTGTTCCGATAATTTTACAATTCTCAAGCGTCAGATGGTCTGAATACCAGGCAAGATATTCGCCCTTAACAATGCTGTTTCTGACAGTAACATTCTCACTGTGCCAGAAAGCATCCTTTGTATCAAGATTACAGTTTTCAAAAACCGCATTTTTTATGTACTGGAAGGAATACTTACCCTTAAGCGCCACCTTATTGAAATCCAGATTGGATGAGCGCATCATAAAATACTCACCGGTAACGCTTGTGTTCACCATGCTGATATTGTTTACGGACCATCCGAATTCCGGCGATATGATATCACAATCCTTAATGCTTATATCCCTGCACTCACGCAGTGCCTTGATACCGTGCATTTTAAGGTTATTTATCTCAACATGGTCATCATACCAGAGAGCCGCACGGCACAGTTCGGTCATCTCACCGCCGTTAATCTGAAGATAAGAATCATGCCAGAAGGGATATCTCAAATTATAGAAGCAATCCTCTATAATTACATTCTTACTCTCCTTCAATGCGCTCTCTCCGTCTGCGGGACCGTCAAAGCGGCAATTCTTTATAAGCACTCCGTTGGAATTATACAGAGCCCTCTCCTCGTCAAAGGTTTTATTTTCTATTATGCTGTTCGTTTCAATTCTCACTATAATCGTTTCCTTTTCTTTTTGCTAAACTCTGTCAGAACCTGCCTCAGTCAGGTGAATCAGCTTTGCCCTGAAATCTCCCCAGAAGCCGCCTGCGTTTATACCTGCATACATAAGAACATCTCCGCTTAAGCATTCGCCCGTCTCCTCAATGCGATAATACTTATCTGCGTCAAGACCCTTAAGCTTAATTCGTCTGCTCTTATAATTCGGTCTGTTAAGCACCTGCACTATCGTTACCAGTACCTCTGACTTATCCTTTGCAACAACCGACCAGCAGTCATATTCATTATTCTCAAGGAAGGATGCAATTCTGTAGTAATCACCTCTGCGGACAAGGTCATTGTATTTATGATACATTGCGACCTGTGCGGGAATCTGCTCTCTGTCCTCCTTCGGAATCCTTGTTACATCAAGCTCATAACCGAAGGTTCCTGCAAGTGCCACATAGCCTCTTGTTTCAAAGGGTGTTACTCTGCCTACTGTATGGTTCGGGCAATCGCTGACATGCGCTCCCATTGACGAAAGCGGATACATAAGCGCCGTTCCCTGCTGAATCTTCAGACGCTCTATTGCATCGGTATCATCCGAGCACCAGATCTGCGGACTGTAATACAGCATACCCGGGTCAAAGCGTGCACCGCCGCCCGAACAGTTTTCAAGAAGCAGATGCGGGAACTCCGTTATCAGTCTTTCCTGAAGCTCATAAACACCGAGAACATAGCGGTGGAACAGCTCGCCCTGTGACTCGCTGTCAAGAAGACTGCTTCCGATATCTGTCAGCTGTCTGTTCATATCCCATTTAACATATTCTATGTTTGCGCTTTTAAGTACCTTCTTAACCGCCTCAAATACATAATCAACTATCTCTTTTCTTGACAGGTCAAGAACATATTCGTTTCTGCAAAGGCTTGCAACACGACCGGGAATCTGTATTGCCCAGTCAGGATGCGCCCTGTAAAGCTCGGAATCGGGAGAAATCATCTCCGGCTCAAACCATATTCCGAATTTGAGTCCCAGCTTATTTACCTCTGAAACAAGATATTCAAGTCCGCCGGGCAGCTTCTCCTCATTTACAAACCAGTCGCCCAAGGCCCTGTTATCATCATAACGGTTTCCGAACCAGCCGTCGTCCATTACAAGCATTTCAATGCCGAGCTCAGATGCCTGCTTAGCTATCGAAAGAAGCTTTTCCGTATTGAAATCAAAATATGTAGCTTCCCAGTTATTAATAAGAATCGGTCTCTTTTTATCCTTGTACTCTCCGCGGATAAGATGATTTCTGTATAAATCGTGGAAGCTTCTGCTCATGCCGCCGATACCCTCGAAGGAGTAAACCATAACAACCTCCGGAGCCGTAAAGGTCTCGCCGGGTCTGAGATTCCAGGTAAAATCAATAGGATTAATACCCATCTGAACACGTACGGAATCAAACTGTGAAAGCTCAGCCTCAGCAACAAAATTACCCGAATAAACAAAATTGAAACCGTATACCTCTCCGCAGTCCTCCGTAGCATTCTTCTGCGCGAGCGCAATAAAGGGATGCTCCTGATGGCTCGACTCTCCGCGAACGGATGAAACGGAATGACGTCCGTAACCGAGTCTGTTTCTGTCAATAATACGCTCTCTTGCCCATGAACCGTGAAGTACAATGGTATCAAATTCATTATTCTCCATATCAACACATGCAGAAAGCACCTTTGTAAGCTGAAGCTGTCTGTCTCCGGCATTCTTTACAAGCACGCTTCTTGTAATGGCATCCGTATCCTTAAATGCGGTATATACTAAGGTAACCTCAAGTCCGAGAACCTTATCCTCGCAGACAAGCTCAAGTGTTGTACATGAGTCTTCGTCTCCGAAGGTCGCCGGAAGCCCCTCAAGTGCCGGCTTTCCGTCGTAGATTTTATGCTCCTTATAGCTGAGCGAGCATGCGGTATGACCTTCTTTTGTCTTTACCTGAAGGCAGTCTGACCTGAAATCTCCCAGCCCGTGTGTCGGATATTCAAACGGTGCACAATCAAGGAATGAAACCCTGTCTCTGTTATTTTTTGAGGGTACAAACGGTCCCTCATTAAGACGGCAAAGATCGGCAGTCTTATAATCTGAAATCTTCCGTCCGTAATACAAATGGCAAATAAAGCCCTCTTCATCCACAATTTTAATCATATAGCTGGAATTCACTGTGTCCAGCTTAAACACTCTTTCTTCGGTAAAATAAGCAATATTCATATTCTTTGTCTTTCCTCCGTCACACAGTCTTTGGCGATACAGAATCCGATATCGATTTATTATCGCACAAAATAAAATAAAAAGCTACCCTCTAATCAACAGTACTGCAATATCATTTACATTTGTCCCAGTAGGTCCCGTTACTATCAGACCGTCAATCTTTTCCAGCGCATGATATGCGTCATTATTTGCCAAAGCTGCCGCCGGATTAATCCCTTTCTGCTGCAGCCGTGCAAGGGTTCTGCCGTCAACATAGCCGCCTGCGGCATCGGTCGGACCGTCGGTACCGTCGCTTCCCACCGAAAACAACGCGGCATTTAAGCCTGCAAGCCCCTGCGCGGCTGCAAGTGCCAGCTCCTGATTACGGCCGCCCAGTCCGTTTCCCTTCACATGCACAACGGTTTCCCCTCCGGCAATATACGCTATCGGAGTGCTGCCGTTCGCATGTGTTTTTGCAATGCTTGCAAGAAAAGAGCCTGCCTCACCGGCCTCACAGCACAGACAATCCGTCAGTATTACCGTCTCATAGCCGAGCTCCCTGCACGTATCTGCCGCAGCCCTGCAAAGCTCCCTCACACTTCCCGTAATATGTGACACCGCATTATCAAGCTGCTTCGGGGTCTCCTGCTTCAGCAGCCTTTCTGCCTCCTCCGATATGCGCAGCTTATACTTTCTTACAATTTCTGCTGCCTGTTCACAGGTTGATGTATCCGGGCATGCCGGTCCGCTGGCTATCATATCCAAGGGGTCTCCGATAATATCACTGAGCACCACGCTGAACACCTTTGCAGGTGCACATGCCTTCGCAAAGCGACCGCCCTTTACGCCGCTCAGTCTTTTCCTTATAGTATTCATTTCCACTATATCCGCTCCGCACTCGAGAAGCTGACGTGTAATATCCTTAAGCTCATCCCCGGGAACCAGCGGCAGCTCAAACAACGCGCTTCCTCCGCCCGAAAGCAGGAAAATAACCATATCCTTTTCCGACAGTCCCTGTACCAGCTCTAAAACCTTCTTGGTTGCCGTAAAGCCATTATCATCCGGAACCGGATGTCCAGCCTCATAGCAGCTGATTCCCGGCAGCTCGGCCTTCACATGCCCGTACTTGGTTATAACAATCCCGCCGTCAACACTTCCCAGAACCCTGATTGCCGCATCTGCCATCTGCCATGCAGCCTTCCCGACTGCCACAAGAAATCTCTTCCCCTCTCCGTCCCGGTATTCAGGCAGCTCCCGCAAAGCCCTTTCCACCGCTCTGTCCGGTAAAACTGCCGAAATACTGTCTGTAATTATCTTTTCTGCATTATTACGTAAAATATCGTACATACCATTCTCCATTCTGAAGCGACCTACATAAGGTGTCCCGCATCCTTCTTGTTTACGCTGCCGGTGCTGTTACTCTCTGACCAGCCCCTCTGCCGTACTGCATATCCACTGTATATATTTGCAGGCAGCCTCACTGTCTCCCTGTCCTAAATACTCTATAAGTCTGTAAAGTCTGCTGACACTCTCCCTTACCCCCAGTGCCCTTGCAGAATTTGTCCACATCTGCACCGCCGGTGCATGAAAGGCATTTATTATCAGCGGAACGATAATGTTCCCCGATGCGACGCACAGATAATGATGAAACCTGAAAAACTGCTCCGCAAGCTGTACATAATCCGTATGCTCCGCTGCTGCCAGCTCCCCGGCTCTGTCCGCAATCATTGTCAGCTGCTTAATTACCTCCGGATTCTTCATCTCGGCAACCCTGGCAGCGGCAACACTTTCGATGGCGCTTCTAACCTCAAGCAGCGAGCGGATGTTTCTGCCGTCAAGCTGACCGCTGTCGTGCTTCATAATAGAAATCAAAACCTCAAGCGTTCCGTTGCTTGCATAATCGTCAACGAAAATTCCTTTTCGCGGAATTACCTTTAAAAATCCCTTTCGCGCCATATCGGCGATTCCGGAATGAACCGCTGTCTTACTGATTTTCATCTGCTCTGCAAGCTCCCGTTCGCTCGGCAGCTGCTCTCCGACCGCCAATGCTCCCGAGAGTATCGATGATTCAATCCTGTTGATAAAAAGCTCCTTTACCGTAGGGGCTACAATCTCAGAAAAATGCATATTCTCCTCCATGTTGGTCTGACCAATACCATGTTTTGCATATATTATATAGCAAAGCCTTTAAAAATACAAGTTGAAACTCTATAAAACGTATGATAGAATGCACTTAAAGAGTCTGGTCTGACCTCACGGATTTGACTCTCTAAAGCAACTTACTATTTTGGGTTTACTTTTTGGAATGGAGGTTTATTTATGAAAAGAAAATGGGGAATTACTCTGGCCTGTTTACTGATTACGGCAATTGTCTGTATGTTCTTTGCCAACAGAATTCAGACCGCCGGCGGCAAAATAGATGTTTCCGTCGGAAGCATTGAAACAGATGCAGGAAAGCTTACCTACAAGCTGTACGTTCCGGAGACTGCTACCGAAGCAAATCCGGCACCCGGCGTCCTTCTTCTTCACGGCTATCAGAATGACCACGAAACCTGCGGTGCCTATGCCGTTGAGCTTGCAAGACGCGGTGCTGTTGTTATGGCTCTCGATGAATACGGTCACGGCAGCTCTTCCGTAGGTCTTGCAGAACGCGGATATGTTAATCACAAGGTTACCGTCAATTACGGTAATGAAAGCGAAGCAGACGGTACATATGTTTCCATCGGCGGAGCAACACGCTACCGTATTATGATGAACTTCTCAAATCTGTCATTTTTCGATGATTACTATACCACCGACAGCGACGGCAATGTCTTAACAGACAGCTCCGCCGGCGGCATCAGCGCATACGCTGTTCTTGCTGATATGAAAGAGGTTGATAACACCCGTCTTGCCGTAAGCGGACACTCAATGGGAACCTGGTCCGGCTGGTCCGTTGCCGCTGCCTATGCAAACAGCGTTAACACCTCGGGAGAAAGCATTGCCCCGAGAGCTCTCGTCCTTCAGTGCGGTGAGCTGTTCCGCGACAGTGTTTATGACAGCGAAAGCATCTCCTTTAACAATGTTCTTCTCTTACAGGCAAAATACGAAGAATTCAGCTATTTCAGAGATTATCAGCCGGTAGTTAATGAAGAGCTCCTTACCAGCGACCTGCGTCTTGAATTCCTCGGCTGCAATGCGAATGATGCTGCATGGAATACAACCTACGGCGATTTTGGCGACGGTACCGCACGCCGTATACAGCTGCTTTACACCAACCATCGTCTGACAACACATAATTCGGCAGGTCTTACTGCTGCCCTTGAATGGTTTGATAATTCAGTTTCTCTTGATAGTGACCTTTCTTATTCGGATCATGTTGCACTGATAAAGGAAATTCTGGTTCTGGTTGCAATGCTCTGCTGCCTGATAGCAATGCTTCCTCTTATGGAAATACTGCTCTCAACCAAATTCTTCAGCTACGTTGCACAGCCGGTACCTCAGTTTGGCTTTAAAGCACCGGGTGCATGGTGGAAGGGCGTACTTGTTACCGTACTTATCGCTGCCGGCTCCTTCCCGTTCATGACCCAGCTTGGTCACGGACTGCTCCCTCTTCCCGAGGGCATCTTCCGTATGACAATCGGAAACGGCTTCCTGTCGTGGTATGCGCTCCTGATAATAATCATGATTGTATTTACCATTGTCGGAAAGAAATCCGCGGCTAAATCAGGTCAGGATTTCAGTCTCTATTCAAGAGGTCTCTCATCTGCATCAAAGCCTGATAAGCTTGACCTTAAGCTGTACGGACGCTCTGTTCTTTTAGTCCTTTGCATGGTTGGCTCGGTTTATGTAATAAATGCCGCTTTTGAGCTTCTTTTTGACCTTGATTTACGCTTTATATGGCCGTTCTTCAAATCCTTTACACCTGCAAGATTTGGCCAGTTCTGCGTATACATACTTATTTTTGCAGTATTCTATCTGTTAAACAACAGCAAGATAATGGCGGGAATGCGGACAAAGGCTGTTTGTCAGCCCGGACTTAAGGGCTTCCTCTCCTGCTGGTGGCGTAACTTCATTGCCATGGCAGGCGGCTTACTCTTGGTAGTCCTTATAGAATATGTACCGTTCTTTGCAGAAATCGGCCCCGGAGCTGACCTGCTGTTCGGTTCAACCTTTGGCGGACCGTTCATGTCCCTGCTTTTACTCTTTGTTCCTCAGGTATTCTTCTTCAGCATTATCTGTACCTACTGCTACCGTCGTACGGGTAATGTCTGCACCGGCGCGTTCACTGTTGCGGCTCTCGCATGCTGGATTGTAACCGGCGGCTCTGCAATGCTGTAATAGTACCATTAATATAAAATGAACAGCGGTCGAAGGCTTATGCCTCCGGCCGCTGTTCATTTATCTTCTTATTTATTTATTCCCCCGGTAAAGCTCAATCCCTTCGCCAAGATAGGTCGGCTCGGGCATGAATATACATTTGACAAAATCCTTGTCTCTTGCAAGTATTTCGCGCACCTCACGATAAAACTCACCGTAATAGGCAATATCAGGGGTCGCAACACCATATGCCTCAAGCCCGAGACGCTCTGCAATATACAGAGCTCGGTACAAATGATACTCCTGAGTAATGACAAGAATTCTTTTCGCACCAAAGATTTCCTTTGCGCGATACATACTTTCATAAGTAGAAAAGCCCGCATGATCTGTTATAACAGCGTCCTCGGGAATTCCCTCCCCCAAAGCATAGCTTTTCATAACAGAAACCTCATCATACTCCTTCGTACCGTTATCACCGCTCATAAGTATGCAGGGCGATAATTCCATCCGGTATAATTCTATTGCCTTATCCAGACGGTCCTTAAGCATCCGGCTCGGTTCATCACCGTTAACCTTCGCACCCAGAACAAGAATACAGTCATACTCTCCTGAGGGAAGCGCATCCGCCTCCCGTACAATATTCGCTCCGCCCTTCAGGCAGACATAGCCGTTTATTCCGAATACTGCAGCTGCCACGGCTATCAGCAGCAGAAGAATTATAATAATGCATCTTTTCTTTTTCATCCGGGTAACCATCCGTCAATATTATGTGAATTATGCCACGGTTTCAAACTGTGCCATATACAGCTTATAATATTCTCCCTTCTTTGCCAAGAGTTCCTTTGCAGTTCCCTGCTCCATAATTCCGCCCTTATCTATAACAAATATTCTGTCTGCTTTCTGGATTGTTGATAAGCGGTGCGCAATTACGAATGACGTTCTGCCCTTAAGCAGCGTTTCTATTCCCTCCTGAACAAGAAGCTCGGTATGTGTGTCAATACTTGAGGTTGCTTCATCAAGAATAAGTATCTTCGGCGAAGAAACCATGGTTCTGGCAAAGGCAATCAGCTGTCTCTGTCCTATCGATAAGCCGGCTCCGCGCTCCTTAATCTCTGTATCGTAGCCCTTTTCCAGCTTCATGATATAGTCATGAACATTTACCGCCTTTGCTGCTGCCTCAATCTCTTCATCTGTTGCATCAAGTCTGCCATAGCGTATATTATCTCTGATCGTTCCGGAAAACAGGAAATTCTCCTGGGTCATAACACCCATTTGTCGACGGAGGCTCTCAATCGATACCTTCTTCAAATCAAATCCGTCGATGAGTATTCTTCCCTGCTGGATATCATAGAATCTCGAAATAAGATTCACTATTGTTGTCTTGCCTGCACCTGTAGGACCAACCAACGCAATGGTTTCGCCGGGCTTAACATGGAAGCTCACGTCGCGAAGCACATCCGGGTCATCATCGTAATGAAAGCTCACATGCTCAAAGACTATATCCCCCTGAACATCAGGCAGGGGTTCTACATCCTTGGCATCAGTAATCTCAGGTTCAGTATCAAGAATCTCAAATACACGCTCGGCTCCTGCTATATTTGTTATCAGCTGATTATAATAATCGCTGAGGTTCATAACAGGCTGCCAGAACATTCCTATATATGACGAGAATGCAAGAAGCGTGCCCACGGGAATCGCATTTCCGCCAATCAGGCTGACTCCTGCAAAATATAAAGCAAATGCCGCAAGTCCCCAGCTGAAATCAATCGTCGGACCAAATGCATCGGCATACTTTACCGCATCCATGAAGGAGTCATAATGCTGATCCAAAAGATCATCAAAGGTCTCCTCCGTCTCTCCCTCCGCATGAAAGCTCTGAATTACTCTCATTCCCGAAACATCCTCATGAATAAAGGCGTTCATATTCGAGCTTTTCTTTCTGAACAGCTGCCAGCGGGTACGGGTCTTGCTCTGAATAAACATTACCCCGCCGATAAGAATCGGAAGACTGCACAGGGACGCAAGTCCGAGTCTGAAGTCCTTAATCAGCATTATTACCGCAACCGCCGTAATTGTTATTGCGTCAGGAATAAGTGTTGTAACACTGTTTGACAGTACATCCTTCAGGGAATTAACATCCCCCATAAGTCTTGCCAGGATTTTTCCCGCCGGACGGCTGTCAAAGAAACCAAAGCCCAGTGTCTGAATATGCTCATAAAGCTGTAATCTGATTTTCACCAGAACATCGTTGGATGTCTTAGCCATCAGATACATTCTGAGCTTGATTAATAATATCAATGCTATATTGAGTATCAGTCCGAGTATACAAAGCTTAACCAATCCTTCATAATCCTTGTTCTTTATATATACATCGACTGCCTGCTCAATCAGCAGAGGATTTATAATCGCTATTATGGTAGTGCATGCCATGATAACAAGCACAGCTGCAATTACCGCCTTATATTTTAGCAGGTATCTGAGCAGTCTCAGTATCGTTTCACCCTTTCCTTTTACGGAAAGCTGCTCATCCTGCTTAATCGAATTCTTAGCCATCAGTTCCTCCTTTTACGCCGATATTACCTTAAGATCAGCCTCATCACCCAGAAACTCACCGTACTGAGCCATGTAGGTCTTATAATAATAGCCCTTCCTGCCGAGTAACTCCTCGTGTGTTCCTCTTTCTGCAATTTGACCGTTCTCCAATATGAGAATCTCATCTGCATTTCTTACGGCTGATATTCTGTGTGCAATAATAATCTTCGTAACATCATTAAACTCATTAAGATTCTTCTGAATTCTGTGTTCGGTTTCCATGTCAAGCGCTGAGGTTGAATCATCCAGAATAAGCACCGGACTCTTTTTTGCAAAGGCTCTTGCCATGCTTATTCTCTGCTTTTGTCCGCCGGACAGGCCGACTCCGCGTTCTCCGATAACAGTGTCCTCCTTTTCCTCCAGGCGGCTTACAAAATCCTCTGCCTGTGCCTTTTCCAGGGAATTCTCAATTTCCTCTCTGCTGATACTGCTCTTCTGTCCGAGCTTGACATTCTCGGCAATTGTATCCGAGAACAGGAATACATCCTGCATTACAAGTGAGGTACTGCCGCGCAGCTGTGCCAGCGTCAGATCCTTAACATCAACATTATCGAGCTTTACACTGCCCTCTGTCGTATCATAATATCTTAAAAGCAGATTAATAATCGAGCTCTTTCCCGCACCGGTTGCACCCATTATTCCGAGCGTCTTTCCTGCCGGCAGGTTGAAGCTGATATTCTTAAGAATCTCCTTATCCTCAATGCTCAGCGATACATTTTCAAAGCTTACGGTTCCTTCAACCTCAGGAAGAAGCACCGGATTTTCCTTCTCACAAATCATCGGAACCTCTTCATAAATCTTCTTAAGCTTCTTGTTTGATGCAAATGCGGATGCAAGCTCATTTGAAAGCCATCCGAGCATCTCAAGCGGCCATACGAAATTGCCGCAGTATTCAACAAACGCTCCGAGGGTTCCGAGGGTTATTTCCTCCTCCATAACCATCTTTCCGCCAATCAGTAATGACACAAGCGGCAAAAGCTTTGTTACAAACTGGAACAGGGGATTAAACCGTATCCAAAGCTTTGACTGCTTCATGTTAAGATCATAATACTTTTTATTATGCTTGAGAAACTTCTTAATCTCGTGCTTCTCTCTTGCAAATGCCTTAACGGTACGGACACCGGCAATGTTCTCCTGTGCCGCGGTATTCATTTCCGCATTAACTTCACTTATATCCTCATATACCTTTCCCAGCTTGTTCTCAAGCAGAACCGCCAGAATACTGCATACGGGAACAGCAATCAACGGGAAAATGAAAAGCGTTGAATTAAGCCTGTACATACAGAACATAATCATGACCATATGAATAATTACTTCAATAATAAGCATTCCGATGTATCCGAAGGTGTTCTGTATATGGTCAACATCGTTTGTAACACGTGACATAATCTCGCCGGTATTCGTCTTATCAAAATAGTTTACGGACAGGCTCTGAATATGTCTGAACAGGTTTCGTCTCATATCTCTTCCGATGTTAAACGCGTTTCTGTCAAACAAATACTCCTTAACATAGCCTCCCACGGCTCTGCCCACCGCAACCAGCAGAATACCTCCGAGCAGATACGGCAGAATACCGACCTCGCCCTCACCGATAACATCGTCGATAATCCGTCTTGTTATCTGCGGAGACAGCATGTCGGAGCCCACCTGCAGCAGCAGACCTGCTATTGCGAAAACATATGTATACCAGTATTTTCGCAGGTAATAACTGTTTTTCTTCATAATTCCTCCATTAGGGCATGACAAAATCCATGCATATGCAGGTTCATGCACCTTTTAGCTGTAACAACGGGTAACTTGATGAAATGATGTGATATTCCGACTTCCGCAGACTCTCCTTCGCCTCTGCAGCAAAACAGCTGGCAATGCTGTTTTCCCCGCTGCTCGGGTTACGGAGCAATTTGACACATAAGCGTATGCTTCCGGACTGTCATACGGTAATGTGCAAAGAAAAAAGAACCGCGGCGTAAGACACCACGGTTCATCTCATTAGAAAATATGCTGTTCAGACGACAGCCTATCTATGACAAAACGAGGTAATCTCACATATCGAATTATCAAAATCAACGGAATTCCACTCATTCACGTTAATATGCTCTGCAATTATTAAGTTCATCATTTCGTAAGCTTTATTGGACATGTCGTTACCTCTCTTTCTTTAATATTTGCGGGGCTTTCACCCGTTTGCCTTATATCAGTCTGACATTATTGTCAATCTGACATTATTGTCCTGCAGACAGCTGCTTACTGCTGACTGCATGGTGCATTATAACCGCAGAAATATTTCCTGTCAACCCCTAATTTTTCATTTTTGTTGTTTTTTGCCTCACTTTTTAATTATTGCTTCACAAAAACGAAATAACCCGAACAGTCATGCCGCACGTCGGAACCCATATAATTCCTCTATTCTACGTATATTCCGCCACTGACACTCGATAACGTATATTTTGACGTACCCGCACCAAAAATATATGTTCCGTTTTTCATTCCGCTTCTTCTCTCAGCTCCATAGGACAGCACAATCCGTCCGCTGACGGTATTAACACTTGCGCTATATCCGTCTGCCGCACCTGCTCCGTAAACATTAAGCCGTCCCGAAACGGTATTTCCGTGCAGCTCGGTACAATTACGGCACATAACATCGGCAAGTCCGCTTGTCGTCTTTACAAATACGCTCTGAGCCTCTGCGCGAAGCTTTACGCATCCGCTTACGCTTGTTCCGCTAATTGAGCGTGCGGCCGTTCCCTCTGCGTTGACATTTCCGCTGGTTGATAAAAGTCTGAGGTTTCCGGCTCTTCCTCCGCTAATCCTCACGTTTCCGCTGGTAGTATTCACATTCCCTGCCGCAAAGCTGCATTCATATACCTCTATGCAGCCGCTGGCGCTTGAAAGAGTTGCTTCCTCTGACATGACCTCGCTCAGCTTAAGCTCTCCGCTGAGGGATTCTGCCTCAAGAACTCCCGCCTTAAGCCCCGTACAGTCAATATCCCCTGATTTGGTTCTGATTACAAGCCTCTTAAGTGAAGCAGGTACCGTAACAATAAGCTCAATAAACGGACTTCCGATACGGCTGAAAAAGCTGACTGACTTAACTCTTTTGACCCCGGCAAAAATTGTATTCAACTGCTGCCTGTGATAAAATTCATATGCCATCTGCTGATTCTTACTGCCATGATTTCTGTAGTCAAAGGTAATCTTGTTATTCGGATTAACCTTTACGGTAACATTCGCGTTTTCAGTATCAATGATCACGTTATCACAGCCGTCAGCCGACTCTCCCGCCTCATCGTATGCACAGAACGGATCGGCATTTTCATTATGCTCAAAGCTTTCGGCAATGTCCTTTGCAAAGCGTGTTGCCTCATTAACAACCACTCCGACACCCCGGCATATTGCATTGCCCATATCACTCATTTCTCTGATAAAGCTCTCCCTAAAATCTGATTCGCGGTAATACTCCTTTTCATTCCTTCCCTCCGAAGAATTACCGCCTGCACCGTTATTTTTCTCCCCGTTTTCCTTCCCTTTATTTGGAGCCCCTTCCGGCTCTACCACTTCACCTTCAACTCTCTCCGCGCTGCTTTCCTCCGAAATACTTTCTGCTCTTTTTGCTTCAGCCTGAGCGTCAATCTGAACCTTAACACTGCCGCTTTCTCTTCCCGAAAGCATAGCAAGCTCCTCGGTAAGCTCCTGAATACTTCCGAGCTCACTGCATATCTGCTCCTCCGTCTTACCGTTCATAATTCCTATATTAAAATGCTCCTCATAGTCGCTGATTATTTCATCCCTTATCTCTGCATCATAGCCGCTGACAGCATTTCTCAACTGCTCCATATACTCATTTCTGTTCATATTCCATCCTCCATGGTTTCATTACTGTTTATCCTTATTCACGCACTATAGCTCTGCACCTCACAGCTTTACACTGCATCAATTATTCCGCCTACAACCGCCACAAACTCAAGCCACTCTGCCTTAAGCTTCTCCTGATAGGCTTTTCCCTCGGGCGTGAGATGATAATATTTTCTCGCAGGACCGTTTTCCGACTCACGAAGATATGTGTCGACATAATTATCGTCCTTCAGCCTTTTCAATACCAGATACAGCGTCCCTGTCGCAATCACCATCTTCTTTGAAACTTCCTCTGTCAGCTCGTACCCATAGCGGTCATTTCCAACCAGCATGGACAAAACACAAAGCTCCAGCGCTCCTTTTTTAAACTGCGCGTTCATACGCGTTCTCCTTTCTGTATTACTAAGCTGAGTACACTATATCACACACTATTCTACATTGCAATATAGTATTTTAAAAAAAATAGCTCCGCCGGGGACAAAATATAGATACCTTTCACTTTGTCCCCGGAAAAGCCCTAAATTCCGGCATAATCTACATCAGTAAACAATCTGTATTCGTCGCTCTCTTCCGTCGCAAGACCGCTATCAAACAAATGCCCGCGCTCATTAAGCAAAATAAGCTTTGGCGCTCTCGACCCGTCGCAGCAATAGTCAATAAGAGTTACGGAGGTATTGTCCGGCCAGTTTATATAATTAACCGCACTGTCATCCTTCCCCATAAGAAGATTCGTAAGAACTCTCATGCATATACCGTGCGTCCCGATAAGAACCGATGCATCATCCGGCATCGGCCGCAGATATGTATCAATAAAGCGGCGACAACGCTCCTTTACTTCAAAAAAGCTTTCTCCTCCCGGCATCTTTGCCTCCGACAGCCCTGTTTCCAGACTTATATGTGCATACTTTGAATAGCGCTCCTCCCAGGTCATGCCTTCAAGCACACCAAGATCCATTTCCCGCACCAGCGGGGTGACTATAATCTCCTCGCAGCCCGACGCAAGCCGAACGGTTTCGTTTGCCCGTTTCAAATCACTGCTGAAAATCTTATCCGGCTCTTTTCCGGCATAAAGCTTTTTCAAATACGGTCCTGCCGAAAGTGCCTGCTGCCGCCCTTTTTCCGTTAACGGCAAATCAGTTAATGACATCATCCGTCCCTGCGTATTACTGTAGCTTTCTCCGTGTCTGATAATATATATCTTCATAGCTGCTCACGCTCCCTTCATTACCTGTATTAATTATGCCACGCGCGGTTGCTGTTCGCAAGCCCCGCCGCCATACGTTCGGCGGGTTTCCTTTTTCTTGCAATACCCCTGTAAAAGTGCTATCATTATCCATGCGAAAAGAGGTATTAATCATATAATACCTTGCCTTTTGCAATTTGTATAACTATGAAAGCAGGGATTTTAAATGAAAGTAAAAGAAAGCAGCTATTTAATGCAGATAAAGCCGGTTCTGAGAAAGCTGACCGATACGCTTCTTGCAAAATATGAATATGTTTCTGTTCTTGCATCAGACTCTTCATCAAAGAGATACAGCGTGTCAAAAACCGGAACCACCATCAATGAGGACAGTGTTCTCGGTGAGCGCGGTTATGTTATCAAAATCTATCACAAGGGTGAATTTGCAGAGTATTCCTTCAGTGAAATAAGCGACGAGTTGATTCCTGAAATCTGCAATACAATAGAAAACGGACTGATTCCGCTTTCCGACCTGATTCCGGAAGGTGCGGAGCGAAGCAGCTACAAAATGCCTGAGGACGAGCCCGCGGCCTTTAATGAAAGCTCGGAATATGAAATTGATCCCGAGGATTTCAGTGACGAAGAAATAATCCGAAAGCTCACCGCCATTTCAGAGGCCGGAAGAGCATACGACAGCCGGATTGTAAACTGCTCCGCCATTTTCACATACCAGAAATACACGAAGATTTTTCTTTCGCGCAATAAGGATATGGTACAGAACGTTCTTTGGAGCTCTGCCTTTGTTTCCGTAATGGCAGGAAGGGATGAACGAATTGAGTCGGCATATTCCCCGATATCGATGCTTGGCGGTGCCGAGGTTCTTAACGCCCTGGAGGAGAAGCTTACTGAAGCATGCGATACCGCTCTTGAGCTTCTTAACAGTGAGCCTGTTGTTCCCGGCGAATACGACTGCATCTGTACTCCCGACGTAACCGGAATGATTGTACACGAAGCCTTCGGACACGGTGTTGAAATGGATATGTTTGTAAAGGACCGTGCACTTGCAAAGGAGTATATAGGCAAATATGTTGCTTCTCCGCTCATAACAATGCACGACGGTGCGGCAACTGTTCCTGAGGTTGCATCCTATTTCTTTGATGATGAGGGCGTGCTTGCTCATGATACCATTGTAATTGATAAGGGCATTTTAAAGCAGGGTATCTGTGACAGTCAGGCAGCAATGTGCCTCGGCGTCAATCCTACAGGTAACGGCCGTCGCGAAAGCACAAAGAGAAAGGCTTACACCCGCATGACAAACACGATTTTTGAAGCCGGCGAAAGTACGCTTGACGAAATGATAGCTTCCATTGACTACGGCTTCCTTCTCTCAAACGCATCAAGCGGTATGGAGGATCCTAAAAACTGGGGTATTCAGTGTGCAATCGATGTTGCCCGCGAAATAAAGGACGGAAAGCTTACGGGCAAGATTTTTTCACCCATAATAATAACCGGATACGTACCGGATTTACTCAAATCAATTTCCATGGTTTCCGACGGCATTAAGGTAAGCGGCGGCGGCTTCTGCGGAAAGGGTCATAAGGAATGGGTTAAGGTTTCTGACGGCGGTCCCTATATAAAGGCAAAAATACGTCTGGGCTGATTCAGCAAAGCATTGCCCACATTAATAACAAATAATCCGGAAAAGAGGTATTTAGATAAATGAAAAGCAGAATAATTACTGCTCTGGACAGACTTTCCATACACACATACTGTATTTTGGAGGAAAGAAAAACCGGCGTTGAGCTGTTCTTTATTAAGCAGAGACTGGATATGAAACGCCGCACGAATGTCCACAGCTTTGATGTAATCGTATATAATGACTTTGAAAAAGAAGGAACTCCCATGAGAGGCTTCTCCTCCGTTCATATCTACGACGGTATGACTGACGCAGAGATGGAGAAAACGCTCTCAGACGCATATCTTGCGGCTTCCTTCGTAAATAATAAAGCCTACAAAATTCCCAAGGGAACGGCTGCTCCGTGTATTGACATGGAAACTGACCTTTCCGCAAAATCACTCGAAGAAAACTGCAAAATAATGACTGCTGCCCTTTTTGCAAATGACAATACCGATGGCGCATTTATTAATTCCGCAGAGATTTTCCTTTCCCAAACGGAATGCCTCATAACTAATTCCGAGGGTACCGATGTCAGCTACAGAAAGTGGAATGTAAGCGGTGAGTTTGTTACACAGTGCAAAGAGCCTCAGGATGTAGAGCTCTATCACAGCTTCAGATATACTTCCCTCAATGCCGAGGCTCTCAAGGCTAAGGTAAAGGCAGCTCTTGAAATGACTGTCGCCCGCTCTCAGGCCGTTACGGCTCCCACCGTCGGTAAATATCGTGTAATTCTTTCGGGCGATACACTCAGACAGTTTTTTAATTACTATATGTCAAGATCTTCTTCCGCATATATTTATGCCGGATATTCAAACTATAAGCTTGATACCTTTGTTCAGGGCGAAAATGTAAAGGGAGATGTTCTTACAATAACCGCTATGGCAGAGGAGCCTTACAGTGACGAAGGCACCCGTATGATTGACCGCCCTCTTCTTGACAAGGGTGTCCTGAAGACAATCCATGGCGGACTCCGTTTTGCAGACTATCTCGGAATAGAGCCTACCGGCTTTTACAGACGCATTAAGGTTGACCTCGGAACTACCTCCTTTGAGGAGATGAAAAAGCAGCCTTACCTGCATGTTGTAAGCTTCTCGGCATTTGAAACGGACGATCTCTCCGGCCACTTCGGCGGCGAAATCCGCCTTGCATTCCTGTTTGACGGCGAAAAGGTAACTCCCGTTACAGGAGGCTCAATTAACGGAAATATCCTTGAGGTACAGGAAAATCTCACTCTTTCCTCAGATACTCTGTACGAAAACAACTATGAAGGACCTTATGCCGTAAGCATGGAGGGAATAAATGTTTCAGGAAACGCAGAATAACAGATATACAACCTTGAATTCATATTTAAAAAGCACCTTCAAAACCAAGGTATACAAGCTTGCCCTAAGCGGCGGAATGACCTGCCCTAACCGGGACGGCAGTCTTGACACCCGGGGGTGCATATTCTGCAGTAAGGGAGGGTCCGGCGATTTCGCCGCACCCTCTTTTCTTTCAGTTACCGAACAAATTGATTACGGAAGGGAGCAGTTAAGACGGAAGCTCTCCGGCAGCTTTGATACCTGCAAATTCATTGCATATTTTCAAAGCTATACCAATACCTATGCCGACACCTCCTATCTGCGGAAGATTTTTACGGAAGCCATTAATAATCCTCATATATGTGCCCTTTCCATTGCCACAAGACCTGACTGTATAAGTGACGAAGCCCTTGATTTACTGAAGGAGCTTAACAATATAAAGCCCGTATGGGTCGAACTCGGACTCCAGACAATGCATGAAGATACGGCAGCCTTTATCAGGCGTCATTTCCCTCTCAGCACATTTGAAGCCTGCGTACACAGGCTTAACAGCAGCGGTATCGTTGTAATCACTCACCTTATTATCGGACTTCCGGGCGAGAATCGTGAGCGCATTCTTGACAGCGTCAGATATATTTCCGGACTTCCGGTACAGGGGGTAAAGCTCCAGCTCCTTCACATTATGCGTGATACTGATCTTGGTGAGCTTTTTCTTGCCGATAATGATTTTATCGATAAGCTTCATGTCCGGACTCCGGAAAGCTATATTGATATTCTTATCAGTGCGCTTGAGCTGCTTCCTCCCGAAACAGTAATACACAGACTTACCGGAGATGCCCCTCATGATAAGCTTCTCTTTCCGATGTGGAGCAAGAACAAGAAGCTTATTCTTAACGGAGTCGCAAAAGAGCTTAAGCTGCGGGATACCCGGCAGGGTGCTGCCTTCTCTTCGCATCACCTCTGAGACAAAGCACGCTTATCACAAAGGTTAACAGCTCCGTAACCGGCGAAACAAGCCATACACCGTTCATTCCGAATATGAACGGAAGCGAAAAAATACAGATAAGCGGTACAATAAGTCCTCTGGCTGATGAAATGAGTGCGGACTCTCCGGCTCTTCCTATTGATGTAAAATATATCGATGCCATTCCGTTATATCCCGACATAAGGAAGCAGGGTGAAAAAAGCAGAATACCGGTCTTTGCCAGCTCGCGTATCTCTGCCTCACTGATGAAAGCATTACAGTACGGATTTGCAGTAATAAGCATAATGACTGTAAAAACAATACCAACCGCCGCCAAAAGCTTACAGGTAATCTTTCTTATATCATCTGCCTCCTTTCGCTCTCCGGCACCGTAAAGAAAGCTGATAAGCGGATTTGTACCCTGCCCAAAGCCAAGACAAATCATACTAAATACATAAGACACATAGCCGACTACGGCGAACGCAGCAACCCCGTTTTCTCCTACAGTCCGCATAATAACCAAGTTATAGGCAAACATCGTAATGCACATTGACATTTCTCCGATAAATTCCGAGCTGCCGTTCAAAATCGTATTCCTAAGTACGTCCTTCTTAAATGTAAATCTTCCGAACCGGTATATCTGTGCATTCCTTACGAAAAACAATATGTTAACCGCAAGCGCTGCTGCCGCTGCAATAACCGAAGCAAGCGCAATTCCGCCGATTCCCATATCACAAACCGTAACAAATACCGCATCAAGAACAATATTTAAAACTACCGTAAGTATGCTTGAACCCATGTAATACTTTGGATTGCCCTCACCTCTGATAAACATTCCCAACGATGAATTGATTATAAGTATCGGAAGCTCGAAAAGAAGTATCAGATAATATTCTCTGAACATCTCTCTGACTGCTCCTTCTGCCTTTAGTAAATCAAGCAGCGGCTCGAACAACAGAAATACGAGCAGGGACAGAGCAATTGATACTACAGCTGTAGTGGTGATAGTCTGATTAAATACATCCTTACAGGTTTTGACATCACGCCTTCCAAGCGCCATTCCCGCAATCGCCATGCCGCCCACCGAAATCATCAGACCGATTCCGAGAAACAGATATACTATCGGTAAACCGAGATTAATTGCGGCTATTGCCTCCGTTCCGATGTAATTACCTGCAAAATAGCCATCCGCCACGGTAATCATGGCAGTAAGCAGCATAGAAATAATTGCCGGTATTGAAAACTGCAGTATTACACCCCTCTTGTTATTCTTAATTGCCTCTAAATTCATAAAGCACTCCTTTCATATAAATAGAACCGTTTTCGATATCCTCCGGCGGCAGCAAATCACTGCAGCCGAAAGCATTCTTATCCGCCGCAGTGAGCTCCCCGCGACGGATGCAGTTCTATATTATAGAAAAAAGTGCTTAAATAAACTTCTGGATTCTTGCCCTATTTAATTGGCAGATAAATATCGATTTTTCCGCTGAAATCCTTAAAATAATAGTACCTGTCATAGCCGTAGCGCGAATCTATTTCAAAATTCATCTTAGGAAAATACACATAAAACAAGGTCTGGTAAACCGCAAACAGCTCATCCACATGTCCCTCAAAATGATATACCAGAAACCTTCCTCCGTTCAGATACTTAATATTCTGAAGTTCGCAGTCATCCCCGATACTCATACATAAATCATATACACATGTATCTGCGCTGGTAATTGTCGGGTCATCATATGTACACTCATAAAAAATTGTGCTTTCATTAACATAACTGCTGTATTTTTCCGTAAATTCGCACCAGGTCTTTTTCATATCATTATAGCGCCCGATATGTCTCTCATACAAAACCCGTATTTCCGGCAAAACCACAATTTCCGTCTTCTCTTTACAATCCTCAAAGCTTCCGAGATTAATTTCGTTTTTCACAAAGGGATGCCCGGGTACCTTCTCGACAAGCATTTTTCTGTACGCTACCGGACTCATACTCATCTGCTGCCGGAACGCCGTACTGTAATTAGAGGAACTGTATCCGTACTCCTCTGCAATATCCGTTATGCTCCGCGCCCGCTCAGCCTTCATTCGAAAAGCAGTCTGCTCCAGTTTAAGCCGCTTAATAAATGCATATACACTTTCACCCGTAGCTTCCTTAAAAATACGGCTGAAATAATACTTTGAGATATGACAGTACCGGCAAACGTCCTCAAGCGTCACGGAATTATTCATATTATCATAAATATAGCCTATTGCCTTATCAACAATTTCGTTATTAATCGTATCCATATCCTGCACTGCACTCCCATCCAAAACAGCTTCTTTATTCCCTTTTTCAATCATCACAAAACAGATAAAGAAACCAATGACCGGTAGTTACTTTCCCGCCATAAACAACTCAGACCCGGAGAAATCAATATCCCGGGTCTGAAAAACATCTAAAATTACAGAACTCTGCGTACTGCTGCAGCAACATTATCAGCAGTAAATCCAAACTTCTCAAACAGCAGCGCCTGAGGTGCAGATGCTCCGAAGCCCTCCATTGTTACGGTAGCTCCGTCAAGTCCTACATACTTATGCCATCCGAAATCAGTTAATGCTTCAACTGCTACTCTTGCACGAACATTCTTAGGAAGCACCTTTTCCTTGTACTCGGCACTCTGCTCTTCAAAAATATCCATACAGGGCATACTTACTACTCGAACATCAACGCCCTCAGCAGCAAGAATTTCCTTTGCCTTTACAGAAATGCTAACCTCTGAGCCTGACGCAATAATAATTGCATCGGGAGTCTCCTTGGTTGAATCCTCAAGTATATATCCGCCCTTTAACGCTTCCTTTGATGAACCTGCAAGCTGGGGAAGTCCCTGTCTTGTAAGAACAAGCGCCGTAGGTGTTTCCTTTGAAGTCACTGCCGAGTACCATGCAGCAAGTGTCTCTGTTGCATCAGCAGGTCTGAAGGTATGGAAATTCGGAAGCGCACGCCACATAGCTGTCTGCTCGATAGGCTCATGTGTAGGTCCGTCCTCTCCGACACCGATACTGTCATGTGAGAAAATAAACGTGGTCGGAATCTTCATTAATGATGCAAGTCTTGCCATAGGCTTAGCATAATCACTGAATACAAAGAAGGTAGCCGCATATCCGCGTAATCCGTAAAGTGTAATTCCGTTAGCAATTGCAGTCATTCCCTGCTCACGGACACCGTAATGAATATTTCTTCCTGCTCCGTTCTCCTTTGAGAAATAATCAACGCCCTTCATATCGGAAATGTTGGAAGGAGCAAGATCTGCTGAACCACCGAATAAACCGGGAACATGATCCTTTATTCTGTTAAGGGCAATTCCCGAAAGCTTTCTTGTAGCCTCAGCCTTGTCCTCATAGCTCCAGTAATCCTCGTCATCAATAAGCTTAGCTGCGATATCAAGGTCAAAATCAGCTTCAATCTGTGCCTTAAGCTCAGGATATTTCTCACAGTATTCAGCATACATCTCATTCCATGCTGCCTCGTCCTTAGCCTTGTCCTCACAGATAGCTGCATAATTTGCATATACCTCGTCAGGAACAAAGAAGGGCTCCTGTGAAGGCCATCCGATGTTTTCCTTAAGTGCGGTAACATTATCATCACCGAGAGGCTCGCCGTGGGCACTTGACTTGCCCTCCTTAGCAGGACATCCGCGACCGATCTTTGTCTTGCAAAGAATCATTGAAGGCTTTTCGGTCTCTGCCTTAGCTTCCTGAAGAGCCTTGCGGATTTCATCCATATCATGTCCGTTTTCAACAACAATTGTCTGGAATCCGTATGCGTCAAATCTCTTTACAACATCCTCAGTAAATGCAACGTCTGTGCTTCCTTCAATTGTAATTTTATTTGAATCATATATTACGATAAGCTTTCCGAGTCCTAATGTTCCCGCAAGCGAGAATGCTTCGTGGCTGATACCCTCCATCATACATCCGTCACCGCCGAGTGCATAAACATAATGGTCAAATACATTGTAGCCTTCACGATTGTATTTTGCTGCCATATGCTTCTCTGCCATAGCCATACCCACTGCCATAGCCATACCCTGTCCGAGAGGGCCTGTGGTCGCTTCAACACCCTTTGTATGTCTGTACTCAGGATGTCCCGGTGTAAGAGAGTCAAGCTGTCTGAACTGCATCAGATCTTCCTTCTTAAGACCGTAACCGAATAAATGAAGTAATGAGTATAATAATGTTGAGCCATGACCGCCCGAAAGAATAAATCTGTCCCTGTTTCTCCAATCAGGATTTGCAGGATTATGCTTCATTTCCTTTCCCCATAAAACATATGCGATATCTGCGCATCCAAGGGGCAAACCCGGATGTCCTGATTTTGCTTTCTGAACAGAATCCGCAGCTAAAACACGGATAGCATTTGCTGACATAATATCAATATTGTTCATAAATCCCTCCTGATTTATTATTTTCTCTCTGCGTAATTTTAACATAGATTTTATTGCTATGCTACCTAAAAAGGAAGATATCATAGTTAATAATGCAACTTTTTACATCACACAGCAGTCGCTTCCCTATTCAAGCTCGTCCACCGTGCCGAACCTGTAGCCCTCCTCCGAAAGCATATCAATTATATCATCAAGCGCTTCCGTATTAGACTTGGAAACCGTATGCGTAAGCGTAATCATCCCGTCATGATAATAATTCTTAAAATGCTCGATTACATAATCCTCGCCCGGCTGATTATTAACATCATAATCATTATAAGCAAGACTCCAGAAAATTGTTGTATAACCAGTATCCTTTAAATAAGCAAGTACACGCTCACTGTATTCTCCCATCGGAGGTCTTATATATTTATCAAGCTCATATCCTGTCTTTTGAAGAAAATAGTCCTCAAGTCCTTCAACCTCTGCCTTAAGCTCCTCCATACTTTCAGCCGGAAGGCTAGGATGATACATGGTATGATTTCCTACAATATGACCCTCTTCTTTCATTCTTATGCACAAATCACTGCTCGTATCAATAAATGCCTTCGTTACAAAAAATACTCCCTTAACATTCTTCTCCTTCAAAACATCAAGAATTTTAGGTGTATAGCCGTATTCATATCCACAGTCAAAGGCAAAATAAACCACCTTCTCACCCTCATTTGCCGCCTTCTCATCTAAATAGAAAGCATTATAAGGGTCAATATCAAAGGGCTCGTAGGTACCTGACGGAACATGATTCTTATTACGCTTAAAGCACCAGCCTACCTTAGTATTACTGTAAGCTTCATAGCACGAAGCAGATACAGTCTCATCCCCCCCTGCTTCTTCATTTTCTGCTTCTGTACCTTCCGCTTCTGTGCTTTCCGTTTCAGCCTTCTCCTCTTTCTCTGTACTTTCTGTCTCTGCACTTTCCGCCTCCGCGATTTCCGTTTCAGCCTTCTCCTCTGCTTCCTTACTTTCGCCTTCTGTACTCTCTGCCTCTTCTCTCTCTTCCCCTCCGTCACCTATT
>JAZNKQ010000034.1:0-2639 GCA_045578645.1 Lachnospiraceae bacterium | reverse complement strand
GCTTTCAACAAGAGTAAAGGTGCGCCAGCCGGTATATCAGGCGGTTGCAACCTCGGGAACAATATATGTAAAGCCTCATTACGAGAATTGCAGGGAGCAGATAGAACAGACAATACGCAAGGAACTTGACTATATACACGGGGATCGCAATTTCGGTGAGGTACTTCATTTTGATAAGCTTTTTCATGCAATTGAGGCATTGGAATGCGTCGGATATATGTCGTCTTTTAACATTATAATTGAGGGGGGCGGCTTTGCAACTGCGGAAGGTGCTGACATAAGACCGGACCAGAGCTGTCTGCTGTATCCCGGAAAGATTAATATAGAAGTTCTTCCCATGCCGGAGGACGGAAAATAACGGAGGTTTAGTATGGCCGGAATAAGATATACAATGCGGCAAAATCGGATTAAGAAGGCTTTTCTCAGCGGAATTACGTGCAAAGAGGGTGACGTATTGTGTTCGGATGCATCCGGAGGCAGCAGCTTTTTCGTTTTACCTATGCTGGACAGCGGCTTTACTGACTGCCAGTGGGGAAGACTCTGCTTCGATTTAAAGCTTCCGGAAAACTGTATGTGCTATCTGTATGTGGCGGCTTCAAACGAAAAGACAGGTTCGGATATCATGATGAATCCCGAAGGCAGTCTGATGGACAGAAAAAGGCTGATTCAGCATTTGAGAGGGCTGTATTTTATCAACAAGCCGGATGTGCTGTTGTATGAGATTTCGGGGCGGTACCTTTGGGTTATGGTCGAGATAATCGGTGAGGGTGTTGAAATCCGCAATATCAGGGTAGATGCTCCGGGAGATAATTTCATGGAGACGTTTCCCGAGGTTTATCGTGAGCGGAACAGCTTTTTCCACAGGTATCTTTCGGTGTTTTCAAGCATCTATAATGATTTTCAAAACGATCTTGACGAGAGAGCAGAGCTTCTGCCGATAGAAAAGGCGCCGGTGAAGCTGCTTGAGGTATATGCAAGGTGGCTGGGGATTGATGTTGACGGCGGATATCTCGGAGAGGAGGTTTTGCGCAATCTTCTGTTTGAGGCCCCCGAGCTGTTGCGCCGGAAGGGAACGGCATTTTGCATAGAGCGAATATGTGAGATAATTCTTGGTGAGAAGCCGGTAATTGTGGAACGAAGCAGGGTTCAGAATTATGTGTGCCGAAACGAGAAAAAGATGTACGATGGTTTATATGGAGAGAGCCCGTATGATGTAACACTGATGCTGAAAGGCTATGTTGAAGAGAAAAAGCGAGGTCAGCTTCTCCATCTGCTGAGTCAGTTCAAACCGATACGGAGCAAACTGCACATAACATTTCTTGAGCCTGCCGGTGTTATTGACTCACACAGCTATCTTGATGAGAATGCGGTTATTTTTACGCAGAATGGCGGCATGCTTGATATCGCACAGAGTGCGGACGGAACGATTGTTTTACAGTGATTTGACAATGCAGTCACTATTCCTACATTACGCTTCAGAACGGAGGAGAATATGAATATTGTATTAACAGATTGTGGAAGTTACATAAGACTTATGATTGACGGAAGAATAGATACGAATACAAGCCCGCAGCTTCAACAGGCAATATTAAATGCATTTCAGAAGAAGAATGATGTGGTTTTGGATTTCTTAAATGTAGACTATATCTCAAGTGCGGGACTTCGTGCATTGTTAATCGGTCATAAAACCGCAACTTCGAAGGGCGGCAGCATGAAGCTTACCAATGTATCAGAGGGTGTTATGAATATTTTTGATGTTACAGGTTTTGCAACGATACTTAAGATTGACTAACCTTAGCGGTGCAGTAACCTGAGATTGCAGAGTGATATGGGGGATGATTTTATAAAAAGAGAGATACAATTGAAAGCGCAGACGGAAAATCTGGATGAATTGCTTGGTGTTTTACGTGAGGACCTGACTGCTGTGGCTTGTCCTTTCGATAAGCTGACGGTGCTCGAGATATGCGCAGAGGAGATATTTGTAAATATCGCCAGCTATGCTTATGGGGAAAATGTGGGTGAAGCATTTATTTCCGAAGAAATCAGTGAAGGAAGTATTACGCTCTGTTTCAGGGACCGGGGGATTCCTTACAATCCGTTGGAGAAAGAAGATCCGGATATAACCCTTTCTGCTCAGGAGCGCCAGATTGGCGGACTGGGCATTTACATGGTAAAGACAATGATGGACAGCGCGGAATATGAATACAAGGATGGCTGTAATTGCCTTACAGTGACGATGAACTGGTGAGGAAAGGAAAAGAAGTATGGATGCAACGAATCGTAAATTTGTTGATGAATTGAGAAACATACCTTTTAAAAACTATGAAGAGTACATGGATTATATTTTTGCCTGTGTCAATATTCGTCTGACGGATTACATCGAAGGACTGATGGAAAAGTATTCGGCAGGGCAGGGAAAATATAAAAACGTTATGTATCCGGATATTGAGATTGCTTATAGCCTTTGTAATGATAACATGTATAAGTTTTTCAATGGTTCGGATGGTGGGGATGAGTCTGATTACAGCGAAGAGGATGCTCAGGAAGAGACTGAAAGCATTATAGAAGGGCTTGATCAGGAGCTATTTAATTTGCTGGGAGCATTTAATGAATCTACGCGGCAGAATGGTGACGGAGAC
>JAZNKQ010000033.1:0-20608 GCA_045578645.1 Lachnospiraceae bacterium | reverse complement strand
CAACGGGATATGATATCACAGGATACGCCAAGGAGGCAGACGGATTTATTCATCTTATAAATTCGGGTGCGGCATGCCTTGATGCCTGCGGTGAAGCAAAGGCAGCTGACGGAAGCGGTATCATGAAGGAATGGTACAAGGTTACTTCTGATGATATGGATGCAATTCTAAAGGCTACGACCTGGAATTATGCGGATGTCGGATATTTCAGGGGCGGCGGATACTCCTCGAGGTTTGTGACTAAGGCTGAAATGCCGGTTACAATGATAAGGCTGAATCTTGTAAAGGGGCTCGGACCCATGCTTCAGATTGCGGAAGGCTGGACGGTAGCACTTCCCGATGAGGTTACCGATATACTTTGGAAGCGGACTGACTATACATGGCCCTGTACATGGTTTGCTCCCCGCATAACCGGAAAGGGTGCGTTCACATCCGCATATGATGTGATGAATAACTGGGGTGCCAATCACGGTGCCATCAGCTATGGACATATCGGTGCAGACCTTATCACGATGTGCTCCATGCTGAGAATTCCGGTTGCAATGCATAATGTTCCGGAGGAGAAGATATTCCGGCCCGCGTCCTGGAACGCCTTCGGTATGGATAAGGAAGGTCAGGACTATCGTGCCTGTGCGGCATACGGTCCGCTGTATAAATAGAGGACAGTAATTAATAAGATATTTTTATGGAAGTGCTCATAAAATGCTCACACATTTTGTGAGCATTTCTTACTTTTATTTTTCTTGCAATAAATATATACCTGAATTATAATGGCAAGGATGGCTAAAAGTGCTTTTGGGGAAGGCATGCATTTATATGATATGGCATTCTGCATCGAAGCGTTACAGATGTCATGGCATTCCTTTGGGTTTACGCTTCAGAACGGAGGATAATATGAGTGTAAAAGGAACACAGACGGACGGAATAACGGATGCAAGAACGCTCGGTACGGGCAAAATGTTGGTTCTCGGTTTTCAGCACATGTTCGCAATGTTTGGGGCAACGGTATTGGTACCGCTGATTACGGGACTGGATATTTCAATTACATTATTTATGGCCGGTTTCGGTACTTTATTATTTCATCTTTTCACTAAGTTCAAGGTTCCTGCTTTTCTTGGTTCATCTTTCGCTTTTCTCGGCGGTTATGCTGCAGTAGCTCCCATGCTTGATAATGATATACCTAATAAAGAAATGCTTCCGTATGCGGGGCTTGGTGTTGCATGCGCAGGACTTCTTTATCTGGTGCTTGCCGCAATCGTAAAGTGCGTCGGAATAGATAAGGTTATGAAGCTTTTTCCGCCTGTTGTGGTAGGACCGATTATTATTGCAATCGGACTCGGGCTCGCGCCTTCAGCAATGAATAATTGTAAAACTAACTGGGGACTGGCTGTTCTTACCCTTGCAATTGTAATTATTGTATCGATTTTCGGAAAGGGAACAATAAAGTTACTTCCCATTCTGGTCAGCATAATAGGTGCATATATAGTTACTATTATTTTGGGAAATGTTATCGGCATCGAAGCCTTTGCGGTAGATTTCTCTGCAGTTAAGGAGGCTGACTGGATTGGTCTGCCGTTTGACTGGTCGGCAACGGTTTTTGGCGGAGTACGTGATACGTCGAAGGCTATCTCTGCAATAGTGGCAATTATGCCGATTGCTATAGCTACAATGATGGAGCATATCGGAGATATGTCAGCAATATCAGCAACCTGCGGTAAGAACTTTATTGCAGAGCCCGGTCTTCATCGTTCGCTTACAGGTGACGGTCTTGCAACAACGGTTTCAGCACTGTTTGGCGGACCTGCAAATACAACCTATGGAGAGAACACCGGAGTTCTTGCTCTTTCAAAGGTATATGACCCGCGCGTTATCAGAATAGCAGCTTATTTTGCGATAATATTCTCGTTCTGCCCGAAGTTTGCTGCTATAATCTATTCGATTCCGGATGCAATTGTCGGAGGTATTTCCTTTGTACTGTACGGAATGATTTCTGCCGTAGGTATCCGTAATGTTGTTGAAGCACAGGTTGATTTCTCAAAGTCACGTAATACTATAATTGCAGCAGTTATTCTGGTACTGGCACTCGGTTTATCCGGCGGCATTACCTTTGCAATCGGAGATATCAGTATTACGATAACAGGACTTGCACTGGCAGCGGTGGCAGGCATTGTTCTTAATGTTATATTTCCGGATAAGGAGAAATAGCATATTTGCAATCAGACCTTTAATATAGACCTGAGCGGTTATACGCAGTATAATAAAAGCGTCCTCAAAATAAGTCGAAGTATACGGGATTTTGGGGACGCTTATGTATATTGAAGGATAATTGATATGTGTTTATAAACAGACCGCCATTGTACTACAACTCGCGACAAGTCGCGCAGAAACGGAGATTAAGATGAAGATTTTATATGTCGGGTGCAGCGGGCAGGGAAGAGGACTTACAGTGGCTTCGGGAAAATCTGGTGACCGGAAAAAACGGCGGGGAAATGCCTTATGTCAATGAGTATTCCCGTGCAGAACGTGCCGTAGCTGAATTTGCAAAGATGAAAATCTCATATTTGAATATGAAGTACAATGAGGCTGTTCTGGAGGACTGGAAAACACAGCAAATCGACGGTGAAAATGCTTATGAATATATTTCAAAGAGGCTCGGACCGCGGATTTATATTTCACGAGTGTGTTATCCGGAAAAAATAAAGGGCGGGATATTTGCGTTGGCTCGAAATATATCGGTAACTCTGACAAATGAAGGTTTTTCACCGTTAAGCAGCGATTACGGTCTTGAATGGGTGATTGCGGATACCGAAGGAAAAATACACGGCATTGCTGCAAGCGCGGATCTCTATAAGCTTGGGAATGCGGAAAGCCTTGAGGTTTTGCTGCCTGTAGGAGATGTGTGTGATATTGATATAAAAAAGATTGGCATACGGATTTTCAGAACCTGCAGCGGGACCGGCGGTGAACGGGAGTATCTGGAAACGGCAAATGATACACCGGAGTACAGTGACGGAGTAACCTATTTCTATGTTAAGAGTGAGAACTCTGCGGACTGAAAAAATAAAAACAGGTAATAAATACGGCGTTCTTAAAGTATTATGAATATATATGCTTTGAGGACGCTTATGTTTATTTTTAAGGACAAAACAAAAGTGCTTCCGTTTATCAAAACGGGAATAATCGTGCTTGCACTATTTCTTACAATCGGCGGGGCAGCAAAGCTTGCCTCAGGGATTACGGGAGCTGTGGCGGCGACAGAAAAGAAGCTTCCGATATATTGCGTAAAAACTGATGAGAAGAAGGTTTCAATCAGCTTTGATGCTGCATGGGGGAATGAGGATACGGCAAAGATACTCGAGGTTTTAAAAAAGTACAATGTTAAGGCCACCTTTTTCATGACCGGTGAATGGATTGGAAAGTATCCCGATGATGTCAAGGCAATTGCCGCAGCGGGACATGACCTCGGAAATCACAGTGAGAATCATAAGCAAATGTCAACTCTTACGGCAGAGAAGTGTAAGGAGGAGATTGAAAAGGCCCATGCGAAGGTAAAGGCATTAACCGGAACTGATATGACGCTGTTCCGTCCTCCGTACGGGGATTATAACAATACACTGATTGAGGCGGTAAAGGACAGCGGATACCATTGCATACAGTGGGATGTGGATTCCCTGGACTGGAAAAATTATGGTGCCGAGGCTATGATAAAGCAGGTGTGTGAGCATAAACATCTCGGAAACGGTTCTATTATTCTGATGCATAACGGGGCAGAGTACACAGCGGAGGCACTTCCTGCAATAATTGAGGGGCTTCAGGCAAAGGGCTATACGCTGGTGCCCATATCGGAGCTGATACATAAAGAGAATTATAAGATGGACCATGAGGGCAGACAGTATGTAGAGTGATTCCGGTTCATCGCCTTTATTTCAATCATCAAATTTTATGCTGTAACATAATTAATAAAAGGCAATTGCCACAGAGTGGCTGACCTCAATATGAAAGGGAGGGCAATCCCTCAAGTCAATTCATGACTTTTGGGACACCCTCCTATTTGTCGGATTATCAATTACCAAATTTCGTTTCCGGCAGTTTCGATTCCTCTTTCTTCTAAGGACAGGTCAATAACAATTGGTTCGAAATCAAACATTGAAGTATCAAGATTCAGCTGCTCTAAAATAAAACCATAATAAAGAGCATGCAAATAACGAACTACAATTCTTTCACCCTGATATGTTCCGATAAATTTCCAGGAAATATCCTGCATGGGAGTAAACGCTCCTCTAAAAATAGCTCCATCCTTTACATAATCATAAGTACATTCGGTCAGTGCCTGGATTTCCGTCATCATTTGTGCAATACAGGCATCCGTTTTCTCGAGATTTTCAGCGTCCATATTATCTTTGCCGCCCCACTTGCCATAGAAATACGGAAAGCCCATATTATCGTATTGAATAGTGTAAAGCTCATAAGGACATATCTCTATTCTGGTACCGGTTTTTGTTCTTGTTTTCTTCTTTCCGCAGCTTTCGCAGACGGCGGTTTCTGTGCCGTCGGTTTCGGTAGTTGCATCATTATTGTATACATATTCTCCGTAGCTGTGAGAGGTTTTGGGTATAGCCGCACCGGCTACCACATCACCGCAGCGTGAGCATTTTGTATCGGCCTCTTTACCGTCTGTTTCACAGGTTGCTTTAAGTTTACTGCCTGTAACCGGTTCATAATTGTGTCCGGTTGCTTCTGCTTCTTCGGTGTAAGAATCCCCGCATTCACAGGTAAATGTTTTTTCGCCCGTCTCCGTGCAGGTACTTTCCTTTGTCGTGCTTTCGACATAGATATGCTCATGCGGTGCCTCAGTCGGTGTCGGAGCCTCCGTCGGAGTAGGTGCCACGGTTGGTGTCGGTGCTTCTGTCGGAGTAGGTGCTTCGGTAGGTGTCGATGCTCCGGTCGGTGTTTGTGTTTCGGCATGGGCCGGTGCCTCTGTCAGCGGTTGTGTGGCAGCGGGAGCCTGTGTAACGACCGATTCCGGTTCTGTTATCGGTGTCGGTGTGCTGCCTGCCTTTTGCGGCTTACTGCAGCCGGCGAGCATCGCCAAGGAAAGAGTTACAACGGATGTCAGCATTAATAATGTTTTCTTTCGCATAATAAACCTCGGTCTTCATTATTTGTGTAAATTATATTCATTTTACTGTCAAAACGGTTATTAGTCAATTTAATGTGCAAATTTTACGTTTATATCGTAGCTAAACCGATAAATTCAGTTGATTTCGGTTCTGTTTTGTTATATGATATCTGTATCCGATTCTATCGGCAACAATATCTTACAGGAGGTTGTTATGAAGAAAATGTTAAAGAACCTTGTAGCATCTCTGCTTGTTCTTGCCCTTGTTTTCTCAGGCGTTGCTTTCAGCGCAGAGACAAAGGTATCAGCATCAGAGGACTGTATGGAAGGACAGCTTGTTATCCTCCATACTAACGATATCCATGGTAAGTTTGAAATGGCTACCGCTGTTGACGAGACAACAGGTGAGACCGTTGTTACCAATATGGGTGTTGCTACAGTAAAGAAAGTTAAGGAATACTACGAGTCACATGGCGCAGACGTTATCCTTATGGATGCAGGTGATTTTGCACAGGGTGAGCTTCTTGTTAACCACTATGACGGAAGATCAGCTGTAAGATTCATGAACAGCGCCGGATACGATGTTGCAAGTCTTGGTAACCATGAGTTCGACAAGGGCTATGAAGCTATGTTAAAGCTTGTTGAGCTTGCTGAGTTCCCGATCGTTGACGCTAACATCGTTAGTGAAGAGACAGGCGAAGTTTTCTTCGAGGCTAACACTATTTTCGAGTTTGAAGGTTTAACTGTTGGTGTATTCGGACTTGATACAGCTGAGACGTTAACCAAGTCAAGCCCTCTTTCAGTAAAGGGACTTGATTTCCTTGATGGCGAAGAAATGTTCGAATGTGCTCAGGCACAGGTTGACGAGCTTAAGGAAGCAGGCTGTGATGTAATCATCTGTCTTGGTCACCTTGGAACCGATGATGAGAGTACCGGAAGACGTTCATCAGATCTCCTTGCAGCAGTTGACGGTATCGACTTATTCGTTGACGGACACAGCCACTCAGTTTATGAGAACGGTCTTGAGACAGAAGATGGTCTTATCGTTAGTGCTGGAACAAAGCTTCAGCAGCTCGGTGTTGTTATCTATGATGGCGAGGATTTCGAAGCTAACCTTTACGATTTCGCGGAGCTTAGCGAGATTATCGACGAGCATCCTACCTATAAGGTTGTTGCAGGCGATACATTAAGCAAGATTGCGAAGAAGGAACTTGGCGCAGCAAAAGAGTGGAAGCAGATTTATGAATTAAATAAGGACATCATCAAGAACCCTGATCTTATCTACATCGGACAGGAATTTGTTCTTCCTGCATCACACGAAGAGTGCTGCTATGACGTAGAGCTTGATGCATATGTTGACAAGTTTGTTAACAAGGTTGCAGCTATCTACGAAGGCGAGTTTGCTGTTACAGAGGTTGATCTTAACGGCGAAAGAGCTCCCGGAGTTCGTACCGAAGAGACCAATTTAGGTGATTTTGCTGCAGACGCTTACAAGTTCGCAGCACAGCAGTATGCTGATGAAGCAGAGCTTGGAATTACTATCGACGGTGCTATCCAGAATGGTGGCGGTATCCGTGCTTCTATCCCTGCAGGTTCAGTTTCAATGGGCGCACTTTACACAGTATTCCCTTACGGAAACTCTGTTACAATTATCGCTGTAACAGGTGCTGAGCTTCTCGAGGCTCTTGAGGCATCATGTGCATTCGTTCCCGAGGCAGTCGGCGGATTCCCTCAGGTAACAGGAATTGAGTTCGAAATCGACTCAACAGTTCCTTTTGAGAACGGCGAGCAGTATCCTAACTCAACATACTATGCTCCTGCTAACCCGGGCGCAAGAGTAACCATCAAGACTGTTGGCGGTAAGGAATTCAATGCAGAGGATACATATTACTTATCAGTTAACAACTTCATGGCAGAAGGCGGAGATACCTACTATGTATTCTCACAGGCTTCTGAGATAATTTACACAGGCGTTGTTGATGCTGATGCTCTTATTGCATACGTTGAGTCACTTGACGGTGTTATCAGTGCAGAAGACTACGCTGAAGAAGATGGATGGATTACAATCAAATAATTTATCTGTTTATAAGAGGGATGCTTTCGGGCATCCCTTTTTTCACATTTTATTCACGAAATACTCAACAATTATGCACAATTTGGCACTATTATGCTTGCAGATGAACCCGTGCGGGAATATAATCAACGATAGATTGGGATTTGTTTATAAGGAGTTATGGGGCAATGGCGATTCAGCAGGTATTCAAACGTTATGAAAAAAAATACATACTGACTCAGAGTCAGGAAAAAGCTTTTCTGGATGCCGTAGCTGACAGAATGCATATGGATAAATACGGCGAGCATACCATATGCAATATTTATTTTGACACCGATGATTATGATCTTATAAGGGCATCGATTGAGAAGCCGGTTTATAAGGAGAAGCTGAGGCTTAGAAGCTACGGTACCGCGGACACCCCGGAATCGGAGGTGTTTGTTGAGCTAAAGAAAAAGTACAAGGGTATCGTATATAAAAGGCGGACCCGGCTGGCTCTTGCGGAGGCTGAGGATTATCTTTATCGCGGAATTCATCCGAAAAAGGATACCCAGATTATAAGAGAGATTGACTGGTTTTTGAAGATGAACCGGGTCAGTCCGAAGGTATATCTGGCATATGACAGGCGGGCATATGCGGGAAATGAAAATAAAGATTTCAGGCTTACGCTTGATAAAAACATACGCTGCCGGACCGACAGGCTTAAGCTGTCTGAGGGCAGTGAAGGAGAAAAAATACTGGATGATGAATATACGCTCATGGAAATCAAAATCCCGGGTGCAATGCCCGTCTGGATGAGTGCGATTTTGTCTGAGCTTAATATATACAGTAATTCTTTTTCTAAATACGGTAAGTACTATATGATGCGGCCGGAGCTGTACATGACCGTATTTAGCAATCATAATTTATAGAGCGCGAAGCGCGGAAAGAGGAAGCTATGTTTGAAAGTATAATTCAATCGGCAACAGATGTGCAGGGAAGTGAATATGTGATATGTACGGCATGCTCGCTTATATTCGGATTCATTATTGCGCTGGTACATATGTATAAAAACGAGTATTCAAAAAATATGATAATTTCACTGGTTCTGCTTCCGGCGATTGTCCAGTCGGTTATTATGCTGGTTAACGGTAACATCGGAACGGGAATTGCCGTAATGGGTGCCTTCAGTCTGATTCGTTTCCGTTCAACACCCGGAAATGCGCGTGAAATCTGCAGTGTGTTTTTCTCGATGACTGTGGGACTTGCAATGGCAATGGGACAAATCGGAATTGCCGCGGTGCTTGTAGTTATGGTGGGTCTTGTAACCGTTATGCTTGTGACCTTATCTTTTGGCGATAAGCTTAAGGGACAGAAGAATTTGAAGATTGTAATTCCCGAGAATCTGGATTATGAGAATATTTTCGATGAGATATTTGAAGAATATACAGCAAAACATGAGCTTATAAGAGTAAGAACCGTTAATATGGGAAGTCTGTATGAGCTTCAGTATAATGTAGTGATGAAAAAGTCAGCGGGAGAGAAGGCATTCATCGATGCCCTCAGATGCAGAAACGGTAATCTCGGTATTACGCTTGGTCGTGCACTGCTGACAAAGGAAGATTTATAAGCGACATCAAATAAGCAGGATGTTTTTTCGGAATGGAGAAAGCGTATATGATTAGAAAAATTGTAATGGTTATTCTTATTTGCACCTGTGTTGTTCTTGGCGGCTGTACGGGAAATGCCGAAGCTGCTCCGGAGCCTCCCTTTGGGGGTGAGCGCGGAGGAATGCCCGGTGACTTTTCCGGGGATTTGCCCGGTGATTTTTCCGGGGATATGGCCGGTGATTTTCCCGGGGATATGCAGGGCGGAAATCCCGCGGGGCCGGAAGGGGCTGTGATGAATCCCGGTGATTTTTCGGCAGGAGCGGCAGACAGTCTGAACGAGGATGTTTCAATAAGCGGAAGCGGCGGAGCAGCTGCAGCAAAGAACGATGCCGGCAGCTATATTGACGGCTATGAAATTATTGAGACAGAATATAAGAAGAAGGATACTGAAACTGCGTATACGGAGGCCGGTTCAACGATAATCAGCTTTGACGGTTCGAATATTGATATATCCGGTGACGGAGCTGCAGTATCGGGAAACGATGTTGTAATCACTGCCGAAGGAGACTATATTCTGCGCGGAAAGCTTGATAACGGTCAGGTTATTGTCGATGCAGGAAAGGAAGCCGATGTAAGACTTATATTGGAAAATGTGAGCATTCACTGTGACCATTCGTCGGCGATTTACGGAAAATCCAGCGACAAGCTGATTATTACGATTGCGGAGGGTACGGCAAACAGTCTGTCGGACGGTGATGAGTATACCTATGATGATGTTGAGGAAAAGGAGCCCAATGCGGTTATTTTCAGTAAGGATGATTTGTCCGTAAACGGAGAGGGAACGCTCAATATCAATGCGTCCTTTGAGCATGGGATACGTTCTAAGGATGATATCAAGCTTGTGTCGGGAAATATAAATATTACATCGGTAAAGGACGGTGTTAAGGGTAAGGATTCGGTTGTCGTTAAGGAGGCTTCGATGACGGTTAATGCGGGCGGAGACGGTATTAAATCAAGTAATGACAGCGATGAAACGAAGGGCTATATCGTTATAGAGGGCGGAAAGCTTAATATTACGGCAGCTCTTGATGCCATTCAGGCAGTAACCCGTGTTGAGATTCTCGCAGGAAGTCTGGAGCTTTCAAGCGGCGGCGGCAGCGTGAATTCAAGTATGTCAGCCGGTGGCGGCTGGGGCTTCTGGGGGGATATGTTCACCTCGGACAGCGAGACGGACAGTGCAAAGGGTATAAAGGCAGAAGCTGCAATATATATTGCCGGAGGTACAATAAATATCGATTCCTCTGATGATTCACTGCATTCGAACGAGCTGCTTTATATGGATGGCGGAGAGCTTACGATTACCTCGGGTGATGACGGAATGCATGCCGATAATGCACTTGAGATAAACGGCGGTAAGGTAACAATAAATAAATCCTACGAGGGTATCGAGGCACTGGCATTGGAGATTAACGGCGGTGATGTTAAGGTTACGGCAGGCGATGACGGTCTTAATTCTGCAGGCGGTGACGGTTCATCAATGAATAACCGTCCGGGAATGAATCAGTTTGCTTCGATTGAGGGAGCGTATATCCGTGTTGCGGGCGGAACCTTATATGTAAATGCGTCGGGAGACGGTCTTGATTCAAACGGTGAGCTTATTATTGCAGGCGGAGCAATAATGGTCGACGGACCCGAAAATGACGGTAATACTGCGGTTGACCATAACGGAACGGCAATTGTTAACGGAGGCGTACTGGTGGCTTCGGGAAGCGCGGGAATGTTAGAGGGCTTTAGCGGAGAATCAGGACAGAATATCCTTACGGTTGTTTTTGAAAATTCCGTAAGCGCGGGAACAGACGTTAAGGTTACTGACGCGGACGGAAAAGAGGTGCTCGGATTTACGGTCGGCAAGAGAAGCGCAAGCGTTATAATGAGCAGTCCCGCTTTTATTATGGGAGAAACCTATACCGTTACTGTAAGCGGGGAAGAGCTGTGCTCGCTGACGATAGAGAACCGGGTAACGGATAATGGTGTGACAGGTGGCTTTGGCGGCGGCTTCGGAGGAAAAGGCGGTCGCGGCGGAAGATAATAATAGAGATACCTTGCGCGACCGGCTGCTTTGGAATGGAGGATAGGGTGATTAAGAATTTATTTAGCGGAGAAAAATATATACTTTTTGACGGCGGCATGGGAACGATGCTGCAGGCAAACGGTATTCAGCCGGGAGAGTGCCCGGAAAGATGGAATATAACACATCCCGAGATAATTGAGGCTGTCCACAGACAGTACGTTGAAGCAGGGGCTGATTTTGTTTCTGCAAATACCTTTGGGGCAAATTCACATAAGCTTCCGGCCGACCTTAATACACGTGATGTGATAATGGCTGCCGTAAAGCTGGCAAGAGCCTCGGGAGCGCGATTTGTTGCGCAGGATATCGGACCGACGGGCGTGCTGTTAAAGCCTCTCGGAACAATGGAATTTGACGAAGCCTATGAGCTGTTTAAGGAGCAGGTTATTGCCGGAGAAGAGGCAGGTACGGATGTTTACATTATTGAGACAATGACTGATCTGCTCGAGACTAAGGCAGCGGTTCTGGCGGTTAAGGAAAACTCGGAAAAGCCGGTAATTGCAAGCATGTCCTTTGGTGAAGACGGAAGAACCTTTTTGGGAAATGAGCCGGCAAATGCCGCGATTACGCTTTGCGGACTGGGTGTTGACGCCGTTGGCGTGAATTGTTCACTCGGACCCGAGCAGCTTATTCCGATTGTGGAGGAGTTTTGCAGATATTCTACGGTACCTGTTATTGTACAGGCAAATGCAGGGCTTCCTGAAATAAAGGACGGAAAAACGGTGTTCAATATTACTCCTGAGGAGTATTGCAGACATATTGAGAAGATACTTGAGCTCGGAGTATGCATTCTCGGCGGCTGCTGCGGCACTACCCCTGAATACATACGCGGAATTAAAAAGCTTATTGAAGGAAGAACTCCGGTAAAGCGTAATGTAACGACACCGGCAGCCGTTACCTCGGCGCAGAGAACGGTATTCATAAATAACGGCGTAGCCGTAATCGGCGAGCGGCTTAATCCTACGGGCAAAAAGAAGATAAGTCAGGCTCTGAGAGATAAAAACTATGATCTTCTTGTAGACGAAGCCCTTTCGCAGATGGAGGCGGGAGCGGAAATTCTTGATGTAAATGCCGGTCTTCCGGATATTAATGAAAAGGAGATTCTGAGCAGTCTTATCGGAAATATACAGGCGGTATGCCCGCTTCCGCTGCAGATTGACACCTCTGATCCCGAGGCGCTTGAGCTTGCGGTAAGGCATTATTGCGGTAAGCCGATTATTAATTCGGTAAACGGAGAGGAAGAATCCCTGAACAGAATATTGCCGATTGTTAAGAAATACGGAGCAGCTGTTATATGTCTGACGCTTGATGAGAACGGAATTCCCAAAACTGCAGAGGAGCGTGTAAAAATTGCGGAAAAGATTATGAACCGCGCGCTTTTGCTTGGCATTCCAAAGGAAAATCTGATTATTGATACGCTTGTGCTTACTGCTTCAACAAATCAGGATGTGGCGCTTGAGACACTCAAAGCTGTCAGACTGGTTAAGGAGAGGCTTGGACTGGCAACGGCGCTTGGCGTCAGCAATATATCGTTCGGACTTCCGAGCCGTGAGATAATGAACTCGGTATTTCTTGCGGCAGCGCTTAACTCGGGACTTAATCTTCCGATAATCGACCCTACGAAGGAGCGGTATATGCAGACGGTCGTATCCTATAAGGTTCTTAATTCACAGGATGCGGGCTCGGAGAAATATATCAGCTATATGCTTGAGCATCCGTTAAACATGCAGGTATCACAGACGACCGGTGCGAACGGTGCAAATGCCGGCGATGCAGGAAAGTCTGCTGAAGATGCAAAAGGTCATGAGCGTACGGAAAATAAGGCAGCAGGGGCAGACGGAATGTCGATAAAGGAAATGGTTATTTCGGGAAGAAAGGCTACTATTGACGAAGCCGTGATAAAGCTTCTGGAAACGAAAACTGCCATGGAGATAATTAATGAGGAGTTTATTCCTGCTCTTGATAAGGTGGGAGAGCTTTATGAAAGCGGAAGAATATTCCTGCCGCAGCTTATGTCGGCAGCAGAGGCCGCAAAGAAGGGCTTTGATGCGATTAAGTCGCAGTCGTCGGCAGGTCAGGTGCAGAGCAAGCTTAAAATATTGCTGGCAACGGTGAAGGGTGACATTCATGATATCGGAAAGAATATTGTGAAGATGCTGCTTGAAAATTACGGTTATTTTGTAATCGATTTGGGACGTGATGTTGACCCTGAGCTCGTTACAGAGAAGGTAATGAGTGAGAACATAAAGCTGGTTGGGCTTAGTGCGCTGATGACGACAACGGTTAAGAGTATGGAGGATACGATAAAGGCTCTTAAGGCGGCAGGTGCAGACTGCAAGGTCATGGTTGGCGGAGCCGTATTAAACAGCAGGTATGCCGAAATGGTCGGTGCTGATTACTATGCCAAGGACGCCGCAGAGGCTGCACGTATTGCCGCATTGGTTGAAAAAGAGCTGTCAGCTACCACAGCTTAAAGATGCGGATAGCGGTTTTTGCAATTTTATAAATGGGAGTTTCAAGGGTTTTTGCAGCCCTTTCGAGCTCCTCGCGAATATTGATTGACTGAGGGCAGTGCTTTTCACATTTGCCGCATTTTTTGCAGAGTGAAGCACTGCTCGGAGTTTTTCTGAAGGCTGTGCACTGAAGGTATTCATTGCGGGCCTTTTTCTTATCTCCGACGGAGGTCTCGTTGTAGCACCTGAAGGTACCGGGAATATCTACTCCGTAAGGACAGGGCATACAATAGCCGCAGCCCGTGCAGCCGACAAGCATGCTTTTGTTAATTGCATCACGTATTTTATCATACATTTCTTCCTCCTCGGGCGTGAGGGAGCCGGGGAGTGTCTCGCAGGCTGTCTTTACGTTTTCATTAACCATTTCAAGTGAATTCATTCCGGAAAGAATAACTGTTACCTCGGGCTGGTTCCAAAGCCATTTAAATGCCCATTCTGCCGGAGTGTGCTTATTCTTTGCGGCATTCATAACCTCAAGTGCGGATTTGGGAAGCATGTTTGCCAGTCTGCCGCCGCGCAGAGGCTCCATAATAATTACAGGTATATTTTTTGAGGCAGCATAGTTGAGTCCTTTTCTTCCTGCCTGACTGTGTTCGTCAATATAATTATACTGAATCTGACAGAAATCCCAGTCGTATGCATCAATCAGCTTGCAGAACATATCGCTGTTTCCGTGATAGGAAAAGCCGATATTTCTGATTTTGCCGGAGGCCATCTTATCCTCTATCCACTGCTCAATTCCCATGCACTTAAGCTTTTCCCAGGTATCGGTGTCAGTGAGCATATGCATAAGATAATAATCGATATAATCGGTTCTGAGGCGTCTAAGCTGCTCGTTAAAATGCTTTTCTATACTATCTAAGGACTTAATAAGATAATGGGGCAGCTTTGTTGCAATATATATTTGCTCACGGCAGTTAAGTCTCGTGAGGATTTCACCGAGGGCAACCTCACTGCCCGGATAAACATAAGCAGTGTCAAAGTAGTTAACACCTGCGTCAATAGCGGCTTTGAGCTCGCTGCAGGCCTTATCGATATCTATTTTTCCGCCGTGTGTGGTGAAACGCATGCATCCGTAGCCGAGGACGGAAAGTCTGTTTCCCTTCTTATCACTTCTGTATTGCATTAATCCCCCTTCCGAAGCGCAGTACAGTGACCGGCTCCAAGCTGTTTTAATCAATATTCAGTATATCAGACGGTATATGCGGCTGGCAATATAATTCGATATTGCTACCGATAAAGAGCACATGATATAATTGACAGGGCAGGATTGTAAGAGCCTGATTAATAACGGGAGTGAACGGATATGATTTTTTTGGGAATTTTACTTGTTGCGGCAGCAATCGGAATGACTGTTTTCGGCTTTAAGATGAAAAGAAAGACGGATAACAGGGCATGGGGGCTTGCCTCTGTAATGGGGGTATTACTTGCACTCAGCGGAATTGTGTATTGTGCTGCAACCATTATGCTGTATATGGAAAGGTCTGAGGTTGAAAGTACACCGGTGGCAGCTGTCGGAAGCTTTACGCAGCAGCGCCGCTGTACAAATGAGATGGAGGAGCAGCGGTATAAGGAGTTTTATGAAAGCAATGCCGGAATTATGTATATAGTTCCCGGACTTGAGCAGGGCTTTGTACCGCAGGGAGTAGATTATTCGGAGTCGGAGAAGCTGATATTTATATCGGGATATTTTGATACGGAAAAGACACCTTCTGTTATTTTTGTGCTCGACGGCATAAGCGGTATTATGCAGAAGGCGATTTCCCTAAAGGATACCGCGGGAAATGATTATTACGGACATGCCGGAGGAATTGCGGTAACGGATGATTCCGTTTACATATCAGACGGAGGATATTTATACTGCATTCCGATGCAGAGTATTCTTAGTGCGGATGCGTCGGCTGCAATAAGCTTTTCGACGAAACTGAAAACGGTAACTAATGCATCCTTCTGCAATTATTCGGAGGGCATTATATGGACCGGTGATTTTTATCTTGAGGATAAGTATCCGACGGATGAATTCAGACATATGCTTAATCGTGACGGAAATGAGTATTGTGCGTGGATTGCGGGCTATCTGCCCGAGACTCTTTCTGCGGCAAAATGCGATGCGGAGGGCAGAATAATACCGGACTATATTTTCTCAATCAGGGAAAAGATTCAGGGGATGACGGTTACGGGAGACGGAAGAGTTATATTGAGCGAATCATACGGAAGGAAAAATGATTCGGCACTTTATGCATATACATACCCGGCAGATACGACCCCGCACGAATACTATGATTTTGACGGCGTTAAGGTACCGGTCTGGTATCTCGATAACGGACTGTATCAGAAAACCGTTGTTGCAGCTCCGATGACCGAGGGAATCGCTGCGGCAGGTGAGAGCAGTGTTTATGTACTTCTTGAATCGGGAGCGAAAAAATACAGTGACAATCTGTTTAATAATGCAAGAAATCCGATAGATCTGCTTTGGTGGGTGGATTTCCGCTAAAAGGGTGTTAATTTGATAAACGAAAAAGGTCATCAGAATCGAAAGACTTCTGATGACCTTTTTACAGGGGCAGTAGGATTCGAACCCACGACCTGCGGTTTTGGAGACCGTTATTCTACCAGCTGAACTATACCCCTATGCAGTGCATTCTCATGCGCGCTTAATTATAATACAATGACAGGGAGCGCTTGTCAACTCTTTTTTACAAAAAACTAATCATGGAAGCACAGCTTATTGATAGCAGCAAACAGCTTATCATACACTTTTTTCAGTACATTACGTGAAAGCAGCCATGTAAGCAGCGCCGATACGGCAATAATAAACGGCAGATAAAAATGAGGCTGTTTTACAAAAAGGTCTGCCTCCTTAATATGATAGACTATAAAAAGATGCAGTGCATATACTGTCAGAGTGTTTTGACCGATTTGTGTGAGGAAGCACTTTTTGCCGGTCATTAAAACGATAAAGGCAAGCGTCATTACGGTTGCCGCAATATAGAAGAAAAGGCGCATTTTCATTTCGCCGAATTCAGCTCCCTCATTATAGGAGATTCTGACAAAGAGAGTTTCTGTTCTGATAAGCTTTGTACGACCCGCATATGCTGCAAAAACGGCGCAGCCGGCGAACACGAGGACACCAACCCATGCGGGAATACGGCGCAGCTTTGCAATCCATTCCGAACGGCATTTTAAGCCTGCGACAAAGAAGAAGAGGAAGCCGAATACCCTTCCTATTGCAAAATTGGTGTTTAAGCCCGGTAACAGAGGCAGTCCGAGACCGGCAATAAAGGAAATAAGTACGGTAAAGCGTACCTTTGAAAAATCCTTTGCAAGCAGCTTGTAGAAAAAGCATACAAGCATAAACCACATTCCCCATCTCGGATTAGTCAGTGAATATACATCAAAAAAGGTATTAAGCTGACCGAGCATGTATAAATCCATGAGTTCAAATAAAGTGTTAAATACAAGGTACGGAATCAGAAAGCTTTTAACGGCATTATCGCGTCCTTTTTCAACATTCTTGGAAAAATATCCCGTAATAAACATAAAAGCCGGCATATGGAACATGTAAATAATGTAGTAAATATCCTTCATGTATGTTGCGTCGGACTTCCTGTCGGCAAGAAGATGACCGAGTACAACCAGAAAAATCAATACGGCACGCGCATTGTCAAATAAAGCGTCTCTTTCCTTTGCAGTTCCCACTATATAAATCTCCGTTTCACAATATTTTGTCCTGTATATCTGATTATTATAATTTAGTTTAGCAGAGATTATTCGAATTGAAAAGAGGTATATCTGAGGTGGAGGAAAAAGCGTGTTCAGAGCTGTTGACATTTTTATGAAACACAAGTACAATAATCATAAATTGTGTAGCGGACATTCGAGATTCGGGTGAAAGCAGAAATGGAGTTTGTTATGGGTGAAAGCAAAACATTATTATCTCAGAATGAAATCGATGCGCTGGTTTTATTCCTTCAGGGAAATAAGGGGACTCCGATTGGAGAAGTATTGGATCAGAGCAGTATTGATAAGCTGATTGAGCTTGTTAAATATAATAACCGGATGGGTGTTTACTTTGGGCGGAGTACGGAAAAGCTTGATATGCCGGCTGAGGGTGTGCTGTTTAATCCGGATTATGATATTGCATCGCAGCGCGAGAATTGTTCAATCGAGTGCGAGCCCGGTGAGAACGGGTTTATTGAGCTTTTCTGCGTGAACAGTGCAGACGGAGGGAGATACCGTCTTACACCTGCCTGCTTTGAGAATAACCGGTATATTCCGGATGATTCTACAGCGTGGGGATATGCAATTGAGCCTAAAATGTTCTGCAAGCTTGCAAACATGTTTGGAGTAAAATACAGTACTGCAACCTATGAATTTGTCTGCAGGAATTTTGCAAAGGTGATGTACGGAAATGAAAGCGCTGTTATTGCCGGAGTGTATCTGCCTCCGGAGTGTGACAGATAAAGTATTAAGCTTTAATTTTAAGGTCTGCAATCAGAGCGAGCCGTCGTTTTGATTGCAGACCTTTATTGTTTATTTCGTATTATTGCTTAACAACATTTCTTTCTTCATTATTCAGCCAGGCCTTTATATTGAGCAGTACCTCGTCGGCACAGCGGCGGCGGGCTTCAACCGTTGCCCATCCGATATGGGGAGTGATAATGAGCTTTGAACTGTCCTGTACCGCAAGGAGCGGATTGCCCGGCTCCATGGGCTCTGTCGTAAGCACATCAAGTCCGGCGCCTCCGATTTCATCACTGAGGAGCGCCTCTGCCAGAGCTTCCTGATTGATAATCGGTCCGCGTCCGAGATTGAGAATTATGCCATCCTTCTTCATAAGAGAGAATTCACGTTTTCCGATCAGATTGTTTGTTGCGTTATTTAGAGGAGCATGGATGCTTATAATATCGGACTCCGCCAAAAGCTCATCAAGCGATACTCTGCGGAATGAAGCGTTATTATTCAGCCCGCTTGTTGAATAATATATAACATTGCAGCCAAAGGCTTTTGCTATTGCTGCAACACTGCGGCCGATTTCACCGAGTCCGATAATGCCCCAGGTCTTTCCTGAAATCTCATGAAACTCCTTGATAAAATGGCTGAATACGTCATTTTTCGTATAGGCACCTGATTTTACAAAGCTGTCATAGTAGTTGAGCTTCTCATAGAGATAGAAGAGAAGTGCAAAGGTATGCTGGACTACGGAGTCAGTTGAGTATCCCTTTACATTTGCCACTGTAATGCCGCGGCTTTTTACATATTCAAAATCAACATTATTTGTACCTGTAGCGGTCAGGCAGACGAGCTTAACCCTGTCTGCATTTTTAAGAAGTGACTCGTTTACCGGTATTTTATTAACGATAATAATGTCGGCATCCTTGATTCTGTCAGCATTGCCGGCAGGATCGGACAGCGGATAGGTAATGACCTCACCGATGCTTTCAAAGGCGGTAAGACTGATGTCTGTACCGAGCGTATTAGCTTCCAAAAATACTATTTTCACACAAACCTCCGTTTTATATCAATGTGATTTTCATTGGCGTCAGATGAATTATAGCAGTCGGAATTGTTTTTTTCAACAGCGCAGTACTGAACAAAAAGCCGTAAATTAAAAATTTAGGTTGCGGTTTGTCAGAAATATATGTATACTTGGTAATGATGTGCTAAAATGCAGTAAAGAGTCACATTATCGGAGGTTTCATGTACAGACTGATTTGCAGAGACAAAAATGCAAAAAGGGGTGAGCTGACTACCGTACACGGTACGATACAGACTCCCGTATTTATGAATGTCGGAACGGCAGCCGCAATAAAGGGCGCGGTTTCAACTATGGATTTAAAGGAAATAGGGACTCAGGTTGAGCTTTCAAACACCTATCATCTTCACGTTCGTCCGGGCGATGAGATAGTTAAGAAAATGGGTGGTCTTCATAAGTTTATGAACTGGGACAGACCTATTCTTACCGATTCGGGCGGTTTTCAGGTGTTTTCCCTGGCAGGTCTGCGAAAGATTAAGGAGGAGGGCGTTTATTTTGCCTCCCATATCGACGGCAGGAAGATTTTTATGGGACCTGAGGAGAGCATGCAGATTCAGTCTAATCTTGCGTCAACGATAGCGATGGCATTTGATGAGTGTCCGCCGTATCCTGCTACAAGAGAGTATATGCAGAATTCGGTTGACCGGACAACGAGATGGCTTGAACGCTGCCGTGTTAAGATGAAAGAGCTTAACGGCAGAGAGGATACCATAAATAAACATCAGATGCTGTTCGGTATTAATCAGGGCGGAACCTTTGAGGATATCAGAATCGAGCATGCGAAGCGGATTTCCGAAATGGATCTTGACGGATACGCATTGGGCGGACTTGCCGTGGGAGAGTCTCATGAGGCAATGTATAATATCATTGAAAAGACGGTTCCGTATCTGCCTCTTGAAAAGCCTGTTTATCTGATGGGTGTGGGAACACCGGCCAATATTCTCGAAGCGGTTGAGCGCGGAGTTGATTTCTTCGATTGTGTATATCCTTCACGAAACGGAAGACACGGACATGCCTATACGAATAAGGGCAAGCTTAATCTGCTTAATGCAAAATATGAAACAGATGACAGACCCATAGCTGAGGATTGCGGATGTCCGGTATGCAGGAACTATTCGCGTGCTTATATCAGACATTTGCTTAAGGCTAAGGAAATGCTCGGAATGCGTTTTATTGTGACTCACAACCTGTACTTCTATAATAAGATGATGGAAGAAATCAGAGCTGCCATTGAAGCAGGAAATTATTCAGAATATAAGAAAAATAAGCTGAAAGGCTTTGAAGAAAACAAGGATAATTAAGGAGGAAAATCATGTTATCATTTTTAACACAGACAGCCACACCCGAATCAGGTTCAGGCTCAATGCTTTTGCTTGTTGGTTATATCGTAATTATCGGTGCTATATTCTATTTTATGGCTATCCGTCCCCAGAAGAAGCAGCAGAAGCAGCAGAATGCACTTATTGCTTCACTTGAAATCGGTGACAGTGTACTTACAACAAGCGGTTTCTATGGTGTGGTAATTGATATTATGGAAGAGGTTGTTATTGTTGAGTTTGGTAACAACAAGAACTGCCGTATACCTATGAAGAAAACAGCTATAGTAGAAGTAGAAAAGGCAAATTCAGGTTCAGCCGAATAGTTACCATATTTAATTAGATGAAACTTGC